>CALMBU010000025.1 GCA_937863045.1 uncultured Polynucleobacter sp.
TTGGGGAAATTATTGAAAATTCAAACTCAGGTTGCACCCATGAACTTCATACCAGGTGACTGGGTTTACTTTGTGAATACAGACAAAGAATCCTCAGAGAAAGATGGCTATGAAGGATCTAACTCTATTTATATGGGCAGAGCTTCATTCGATGATTTTTATAATGACAACCTGCATCATTATCTTTACAACGAAAAAATCCAAAATATCTATAACTGGCGCAATGGTGTGTTCAGTCGTTCGCGTGACTATCAGCGCATACAAACACTTTCAGCGGAGCAAATCCATCAGCTTGGATTGAGTCCTGAAGAGGGTGGCTTCTTACTTAAGAACCGAGCCATTCCCTACTTCTTTGGATTTGAACCTTTTTAGCGATGGATCTCATTAAGCGCTTATATGTTTAAGCGCCCAATCTCCACAGAGAAGTCACTTCCGCTGCTCTGGCGCGATACAAAGGATCTTGAGTATCAAGGGCTTTGATGTGGGTTGGTCTGACATCATTGCGGCCCAATACTTTTAATCCAGCTGCTTCAATCCATGACAAGAGTTCTGCGCGAGTTCTCAAACCCAAATGCTCTGCCAGATCTGACAAAATTAACCAACCTTCGCCTTCGGGAGAGAGGTGATCTTTTAAGCCAGCCAAAAAGCCTTTGAGCATTTGACTGTCTGGGTCATACACAGCATATTCAATCGGTGAGCTGGGTCTTGCTGGAACCCAGGGTGGGTTACAGATGATCAATGGAGCTGTGCCTTCTGGGAAAAGATTGGTTTGCATCAATTTGACTTGCTTGCCAATACCTAAACCTTCGATGTTTTCTGTGGCGCATTCAATCGCGCGCTCATCTTGATCGGTTGCCACAATCTTTTGGATGCCACGTTTGGCCAATACCGCTGCTAAAACACCTGTTCCTGTACCTATATCAAACGCCAACGATTGTTTGTTAATGGAGGCTGGGAAGGGGGCTTTTTCCAGTAAGCCAATGTATTCGTAACGAACTGGCGCAAAGACTCCGTAATGAGGATGGATGCGGCCATCGCCCAAATCTTTCAGGGCATCCAGTGCCATGCCATTCTTGCGCCACTCCAATGAGCCAATGAATCCCAGTAAATCTCTTAAAGACATCACATAGGGCTCAGTGACGGCTCCATAAACAGCCAAGCAAGCTTGACTCACATCCGGCGCTCTTCTGAGTGGAATGGTGTGATCTGGGTTCACTTGTATCAACAGCATGCCCAGTGTTCGACTTCTTTGTGACTGAGTTAAGCGATGCTTGTGAAAAATTTCTGACATTGGCACTGCTAATGGAATAACGCCCTCTTGCTTACTTTTTGAAGACTTTTGATTGCGGATGCTTTTCTTGGAAGGTTTGTCTGCTCGGCGAGACATCGCTTGCAGTAATTGCTTGGCGTTTTGAAAGTCGCCTCGCCAAATGATGCCAGTGCCTTCGCAAGCAACGCGGTATGCCTCATCAGCTGTGAGCGTGTCATCGGCAATGATCAGTTTCTTAGGCGGCGGCAAACCTTTTTCAGAGCGCCAACGGCATGAATGTGTGGTTTCGCCTTCATCCCAACTGATCGGTGGGTGAGCAGTTTCGTGTGAAAGATTTTTATACATGATGGTGTCCCATCAATATTTGCTTGGCTAAGATATCAATTCCTTTGGCAGATAAGTCTGCGGTGTTATAGCTTGTGGCTGTTTCGTAATTCGCATAATTGGAATTCTGTGAGCGACGGTAGAGAGCATCATAGTGCTGTTCAAGTAACTCGGTGACTAATGTAGGCCATTGACCATTTTCAGCCAGTGATTTCCACTGCGCCAAAGTTTCTTTGCTGTGTAGATCTTTCAGATAATCGATGGTGCTGATCAAATGTTGAGGATCTTGAACAAAGTAATCGTAGTCTGAGATCAAAAATTCAACCCTGGCTTCAAGGCTGGCTTCGATCTTGATGCAAGGACTTTTGCGCATGGTTTCCAATAAAACATCGGGCACGTGCAGACTGCCAATTTTTCGGCTTTCAGCTTCGACAAAAACAAGCTTGCTGGTATCCAATTGTTCCAAAGCTTGAATGAGCTTTGTCTCAAACATCTTTTGACTAGGCTGCGGAATATTCGGGATATTGCCAAGCACTGAGCCTTTGTGAATCGCCAGTTGCTCCAAGTCTAAAACTTGCCCACCCAATTCATTGATTTTTTCTAGAACACGACTCTTAGCACTGCCAGTTTGACCAGTGATCACCATGTAATTAAATTGTTGAGGCAGGGTATTGAGTTTAGTAATAACTTCTTTGCGATAAGACTTGTACCCGCCATCTAAGATTTGAGCATTCCAACCAATTTGCCTCAGGATGTGTGTCATTGAACCGCTGCGCTTGCCACCACGCCAACAGTAAATCAAGGGATTCCAGTTTTTCGGTTTATCTTTGAATTCAGTTTCAATATAAGAAGCAATTGTTTTTGCAATCAACGCTGCGCCAACTTTCTTGGCTTCGAATGGTGATGCTTGTTTGTACATGGTTCCAACGATGACGCGCTCTTCATTGGATAAGACCGGACAATTGATGGCCCCAGGAATGTGATCATCGGCATATTCCGCAGGCGTGCGCACATCGATGATTTCATCGAAGCTTGAGCGCTCAAGGATGTCGGCGGTGATCGAGGATTTCATGGGGTAGCAAAGTACTTAAGACAATTGAATGGGCTCAATTTTCCCATGGTATTGACCAACAATCTTAAATTATTGATTTATTTACAAAACAAATAGTCTGATGCTTGCAAATAAAAGGCATAGACCGATGATTTGCATGATGGACCACTGCCTGATAAACAAGAGGTAAAGCGAGACCAGTGTGATGCCAATAGATAGTAATTCAGGATTTTCTGCGAAGCCTTTTGGCCAATACACATGAATCATGAAAAAGCTGCCTAAATGAAGAATCATCCCAACAACTGCAGCTGTGATGAATTTCAAGATTTGATTGAGCTTGTCGTATTGTTTGCTCATCTCTACAAGGGGTGCGCCAAGCAGAATGAACATGAACGATGGTAAGAAAGTGAACCAGGTTGCCACGATTGCTCCAAGCGCTCCCGCCCAAAATAGATTTTCAATGCCCAGCAGTTCCTGTTTAAAAGAGCCTAAGAATCCCACGAATGCCACAATCATGATCAGTGGACCTGGTGTGACTTCACCTAGGGCTAAGCCATCAAGAATTTGTGTGGATGTGAGCCATTGAAATTGTTCAACACTTGCTTGGTGAACATAGGGCAATACGGCATAAGCCCCACCAAAAGTTAAGAAAGCTGCTTTGGTGAAGAACCACGACATTTGACTGTAGGTATTGCCCCAGCCAAAAAGGCTGATCAGCAATACAAAAGGTATTAGCCAAAGAAGCGCACCAGATAAACCAATTTTGAAAAAGTGTTGAGAGCTCAATGTGCTTTGGTTCACTGCTCCAACTTTAGCTTCAGCCGTCTTGCTTGATTTTGCTTTGCAGTAAATCAAGCCGGCGATTGCTGCACCCAGTATCACCAGTGGGAAAGGAAGATCAAAGACAAGCAAGGCTATAAAAGTGATCAAACAAACAGCTGTTAAAGAAGCTGTTGTGAGTGTTTTCTTACCCATCTTGTAAGCAGCAAAAAAGATGATCGCGATCACCGCTGGTTTGATGGTGTCAAAGAGCGTGATGAGCCATGCTTGTTCGCCAAAAATCAGATAGACCCAAGAAAGGCCAATGAATAAAAGCAAGGAGGGCAGAATGAATAAAACCCCGGCCATGATGCCGCCCCACGTTCGGTGCATGAGCCAACCCAAATAAGTGGCTAATTGCTGGGCTTCAGGCCCAGGCAGCAGCATGCAGTAGTTCAAGGCATGAAGAAAGTTTTCCTCAGAAATCCATTTCTTTCTTTCCACCAATTCTTGATGCATGGTGGAGATTTGACCAGCTGGTCCGCCAAAACTGATGAAGCCGAGTTTGAGCCAAAACCAAAATGCTTCACTTTTGCTTGGAATGGAAATAGCTTGATGATTGAGTGATTGATCAGGAGTTGATTGAGATGAGTTCATGCTCAATCAACGGGCCAATAAAATGGCATTCAATTCTGATGGGTGGTGAATGATGTGATCAGCACCCCATTCGCTGAAATGCTCATCACATCCGCAATACCCATAAGCCGCGGCCACTGTTTTCATGCCAGCAGCTTTGCCTGCCTCGATGTCTCTGAGATCATCGCCCACATAAATGCAATTGAGTGGGTTCACTGAACAAACTTCAGCTGCTTTCAGGATGGGTGCTGGATGGGGTTTTGCAAACGGCGTTGTATCGCCACCAACGATGGCTTGACTGCGAGTTGCTAAGTTCATCAAGTTCAATAATGGGTGGGTCAAGCGCTCAGACTTGTTGGTCACAATGCCCCAAGCGATAGAGCTGGACTCCAGATCATCTAATATTTCTGAAATGCCATCAAACAGCTTGGTGTTAACGCAAATATCTTTTTCATAGTTCGCTAAAAACTCCAAGCGAAGTTCTTCAAACTCTGGGTGGTCCTTGTCGTAACCAAATGTCCCAAAGATTAAACCTCGGGCGCCCGCAGAGGCGCGTGGACGAAGAACTTCGTAAGGCAAAGGATCTAAATTTCTTTTGGTGCGCAGCAAATTGGCCGCAGCCACCAAATCGGGCGCTGTATCAGCCAAGGTTCCATCTAAGTCAAAAAAGACACCCTCATAAAGCGGCGCCTTTTTTTCTTTTGATGAGGACCCTGATTCTGTATTCGGCATTAAGTATTTTTCGATGTTGCGATCATGTAATTGACATCGGTATCGCGACCCAGTGAATAAACTTCTGTGAACGGGTTGTAGGTCATGCCCATCAGCTCATTCATTTGTAAATCGGCTTGTCGAATAAATTGACTCAGCTCGGAGGGCTTGATGAATTTTTTGTAATCGTGCGTGCCCTTGGGTAGCAGACGAAGTACATATTCAGCGCCAATAATGGCAAACAAATAAGATTTGGGGTTTCTATTCAAGGTGCTGAAGAAAACATGCCCGCCAGGTTTCACCAGGGTTGAGCAAGCTTGAATGATGCTCATCGGGTCTGGAACATGCTCAAGCATTTCCATGCATGTGACCACATCATATTGCCCAGCTTCTTTTTGTGCCAAATCTTCTGCGCTGATCAATTCATAGTCGACCGCAACGGAGGTTTCAAGACTGTGGAGCTCAGCCACTTGCAAGGCTTTTTTAGAAAGATCAATGCCCTTGGTTTTTGCACCCATTTTGGCCATCGATTCCGCCAAAATGCCACCACCACAACCGACATCAAGCACTCGCTTGCCTTCTAGGCCGACGTGCTGATTGATCCAATCCAAGCGCAGGGGGTTGATCGCATGTAGGGGCTTAAATTCGCTCGTGGGATCCCACCAGCGATGAGCTAAAGCGCTGAATTTATCTAATTCGGTTTGATCTGCATTCATGGCTCTATTCTAATCAAGGAAGTGAAAGTGTGTGCAGGCCCCTGAAACTGAATCTTTGGACGTAAAAAAACCCGGTAGAACCGGGTTTTTTAGTAAAAGCTAATTAAATTAGTTTTTACGTGTGCCAATCGCTTCGATTTGAACGCGACGGTTCTTAGCGCGACCTTCGGCTGTCTTGTTGTCAGCTACTGGCTGTGACTCGCCTTTGCCTTCAACATAGATACGCTTAGCTTCAATACCTTGGCTTACCAAGTATTTCTTCACTGCTTCAGCACGGCGGATAGACAATTTTTGGTTGTAAGCATCTGTACCGATTGAGTCTGTGTGACCAACTGCAACGATCACTTCAAGAGTCAAGCTCTTAACTTTGCCAGCCAAGCTGTTCAAACTTGCGATAGCAGCAGGCTTAAGTACAGATTTATCAAAATCAAACAATGCATCAGCGTTCAAAGTAACTTTCGCAGCTGCTTTTGGAGATGCAGCGGCTGCAGCAGGAGCAGCGATCGCACCATCACAACCTGGAGCAGCAGTTGCTGGAGTCCAGTTGGCATTGCGCCAGCAAAGATCATTTGTACCGTTCTTCCAAACGATACCGTTGCTGTTTACCCAGTTATCAACTGATTTTTGAGCAAAAGCGCTTGAGCTGATAGCGATACCAGCGATAGCAAGAAGTTGTACTAGTTTTTTCATTTTTATTCCTCAAATTATCTGTGTGGAGGCTGATCCAAATTGGATACCCCACATTTTAGCACTATAAATCATATAAATAACAGTCTGTGAGTGATAAAATCGCCTGATGGAAATTACACAAAATAACGCTGCCAAAGAGACACTCCCAATATCCCTAGAAGACGAGATGCGTCGGTCCTATTTGGACTATGCCATGAGCGTCATTGTGGGCCGAGCCTTGCCCGATGTGAGGGACGGTTTGAAGCCTGTTCACCGTCGCGTTTTGTTCGCGATGCATGAGCTTAACAATGATTGGAATAGGGCTTATAAGAAATCCGCCCGTATCGTCGGTGACGTGATCGGTAAGTACCACCCCCATGGCGACTCAGCGGTTTACGACACCATCGTGCGTATGGCCCAAGATTTCTCCTTGCGCTACATGCTGGTGGATGGTCAGGGTAACTTCGGTTCCGTGGACGGCGATAACGCTGCGGCGATGCGTTATACGGAAATTCGTTTGGCAAAGATAGCCCATCAGCTATTAGACGATTTAGACAAAGAAACTGTTGATTTCGGACCGAACTATGACGGTAGCGAAAAAGAGCCATTAATTCTCCCGGCAAAAATACCTAATTTATTGATCAACGGATCTTCAGGTATTGCTGTGGGTATGGCCACCAACATTCCTCCCCATAACTTGGATGAAGTTGTGTCAGCTTGTTTGCATTTGCTCAGTCATCCAGAGTGCACGATCGATGATTTGATGGAAATCATTCCAGCCCCTGATTTCCCAACGGCTGGCATCATCTACGGCATCCAAGGTGTTAAAGATGGTTACCGCACCGGTCGTGGTCGCGTGGTCATGCGCGCCAAGACTCACTTTGAAGATATGGAGCGCGGCTCACGTCAAGCGATCATCGTTGACGAATTACCGTACCAGGTCAATAAAAAGACTTTGCTAGAACGCATCGCTGAACTGATCACCGAGAAAAAGGTCGAGGGTATTTCAGATATTCGTGATGAATCTGATAAATCCGGTATGCGCGTAGTGATTGAGTTAAAGCGCGGTGAAGTGCCTGAAGTGGTGCTGAATAATTTATACAAATACACGCAGTTACAAGATACCTTTGGTATGAACATGGTGGCCTTGGTGGATAACCAGCCACGCTTGTTGAACTTGAAGCAAATGTTGGATTGCTTCTTGTCACACCGCAGAGAAGTGGTGACGCGTCGAACTGTTTTCGAACTTCGCAAAGCACGCGAACGTGGCCATGTGCTTGAAGGTTTGGCTGTGGCTCTTGCCAATATTGATGAATTCATCAAAATCATCAAGGCAGCACCAACACCCCCAGAAGCTAAGCGTGAATTGCTATTGAAGTCTTGGGATTCTGAGGTTGTGCGTGAGATGTTGGCGCGTGCAGAAAAAGATGCTCCAGGTGGCCGTAATTCATTCCGTCCTGAAGATTTAGATCCTGCTGCTGGTATGCAAGCAGATGGTTTGTATCGTTTATCAGAAGGTCAGGCTCAAGAGATTCTACAAATGCGCTTACAGCGCTTAACAGGTCTTGAGCAAGACAAGATTGTTGGTGAGTACAAAGAGGTGATGCTGGAGATTGCTAATTTATTAGACATCTTGACTAAGCCAGAGCGTATCACCGTCATCATCACAGAAGAACTTCAAGCTGTTCAGGCTGAATTTGGTCAAGCGGGTAATGACACAGGCCGTCGTTCACGCATTGAAATGAACGCCACTGAACTATTCACAGAAGATTTGATCACCCCTCAAGATTTGGTTGTGACTTTGTCACATGGTGGCTATATGAAGAGCCAGCCTTTGTCTGAATACCGTGCGCAAAAACGCGGTGGTCGTGGCAAACAAGCTGCAGCCACAAAAGACGAGGACTGGATCGATACCTTGTTCGTTGCGAATACCCATGACACGATTTTGTGTTTCTCAGACCGCGGCCGCATGTATTGGTTGAAGGTGTGGGAAGTTCCGCAAGGTGGTCGTGCATCAAGAGGTAAGCCAATTGTGAACATCTTCCCGTTGGTCGAAGGTGAAAAAATCACTGTGATTCTTCCAATCAAAGCCTACGAAGATGACAAGTATGTGTTCATGTCAACTCGCAAAGGTGTTGTGAAGAAATCACGTTTGTCAGATTTCTCTAATCCACGTAAAGCCGGCATCATCGCGGTTGATTTGGATGAGGGCGACCATTTGGTGGGTGCTGCGATCACGGATGGTCGTCACGATGTGATGTTGTTCTCTGATGCTGGTAAAGCAGTTCGTTTTGATG
>CALMBU010000026.1 GCA_937863045.1 uncultured Polynucleobacter sp.
GGCATCCACATTGCCGACTGAATATCCTGCTGCTTGCAGTAATGACATGGTGGCTCGTAGTAAGACGCGACTGTCTGCACCTTTGTATCTGTCATCCGTGTCCGGAAAGTGTCTACCAATATCACCAAGTGCCGCTGCTCCTAATAAAGCATCGGTGATGGCATGCAGCAAAGCATCTGCATCAGAGTGACCCAAGAGACCTTTGTCATGAGGTATTTTTACACCCCCTAAAATCAAATCACGGCCAGCTACCAAAGCGTGGATGTCGTAACCTTGACCGATTCGAAATGCGCTGCTTGTCATTACTTCTCTTTCTTTTCAGAGTGATGAGTCAAGATTTGATCCATCAATGCCCAGTCTTGTGGGTATGTGACTTTGATATTACGCCATTCTCCTGGCACCAAGAGTGGTTCACAACCAACACGCTCCATGGCACTGGCTTCATCCGTGACTTCAAATTGGTTTTTGATTGCAGCATCCAATGCTTCAGTCAAAGCCATCAAACGGAACATTTGAGGTGTTTGAGCTAACCACAAACCATCTCTTGGTAATGTTTTACCAATGCATTGCGGGTTTTGTGAAGAAATGAGTTTCAAGGTGTCCGCCATCGGCATGGCCAAAATGCCACCACTGACATAAACGTGTTCTGTGACTGCTTGAATCAATCGTCTTGCAGCTTCGACGGTTAAACCTGGTCTGGCTGCATCGTGCACCAAAATCCAGGCGTCTTGATCAATCCCAGACTTCGCCATGGCTTTGAGGGTGTTAAGAACCGTATCAGCTCTGGTAGCACCACCCGTGTCACTCAGGTGAAAGCGCGGGTCTTGTGGCCAAGATGCATTTGGTGACTCTTGGGGCAATTCTTTACTATCTTCTGAAACACCGACCCAAACAGAGGCAATCTCAGGCATGGATAAGAAGGTATTGATGGCGTGAAGCGCCATTGGCTGACCTGCCAGAGACTCAAATTGTTTGGCTTGCTTCAAACCCATGCGACTACCAGTGCCGGCACAAGGAATCAGAACATGCAGGTTTGGCATCGTTTTTGAAGGGGTTTGAGCTAAGTTCATGCCTCAATTCTATAATGTCTAGCTTATGCAGAAGTTATCGGCTGAAATATTGGCCAAATCTAGTGCGGTGACATGGTCACCCCCCCTACCCGGACCACGGGATGGGCAGCGCTTTACCTTGAGTGGCTTAAACGGTTCTTCTGATGCTGCGGTGATTGCTCAACAGGCCTTGACTCATCGTTCGGCCTTCTCTGTGATGGTGATCATTTGCGCGAATGCCTTGGATGCTGCGCGCTTGCATGAAGAAATCCCTGTCTTTGCTCCCGATCTGAAAGTCAGCCTATTACCTGATTGGGAAATCTTGCCCTACGATGCTTTTTCACCACATCAAGATTTGGTGTCTGAGCGTTTAGCAACGCTTCATGAATTATTGATTGGTCATTGCGACATTGTTTTAATGCCTGTGACCACCGCCATACAAAAATTAGGTCCTCCAAGTTTCTTGGCGGCACACACCTTCTTTTTTAAGAAGGGTGATAAGTTAGACGAGATGGCCTTGCGTTTGCAACTACAGCAAGCCGGCTACGATCCAGTGAGCGCTGTGGTTCGCCCTGGTGAATACAGTTTGCGCGGCGGCTTGATTGATTTGTTTCCAATGGGCTCAGCCCTACCTTATCGCTTGGATTTATTCGGTGATGAGATCGATCAAATCAGATCATTTGATCCAGACACACAACGCAGTTTGTTCCCTGTACAAGAAGTTCGTTTACTGCCCGGCCATGAATTCCCCATGGACGAAGAATC
>CALMBU010000027.1 GCA_937863045.1 uncultured Polynucleobacter sp.
CAGCGTCAGATGTGTATAAGAGACAGCCTTCACTCATATCATCCAAGCAATCAGGACCGTTGAAATCAGGGGGTAAGCCCGACTTTTCTGCTTTGCCCAAAAAGGTATCCTATCGAGTTTTAGGATTTGTGATTTCCATACATGTGATCATTTTCCTTTTGATTACTTTTGGATTGCCCGATTTCAAGTTCAAAAAACGACCTGATATCACCATTGAAATTGGGGCTGCACCACCAGCGTCCAGTGGGCCAATCAGTCAAACAAAACCGACGCCTGCTCCAGTGCAAAAAGAAGCTCCAAAAGAAAAAACGCCACCGCCATCAAAAGACAAAGATGCGCCTGCTATACCAGTGCCTGCCCAAGCCCCACAATCAAGTGCACAGCCAACAGCGCCGAGTTCCGGAGGTGTGGCTTCTGCTCCAACAGCTGATGCCGACTACAAAGCGGCTTATCTTCAAAACCCCAAGCCACCTTATCCGCCATTGGCTTTTAGAACCAGAATTGAGGGCAAAGTCATTCTGATTGCTGAAGTACTGCCTGATGGTCGAGCAGGACAAGTCAGGGTTTTGGAAAGCAGTGGCAATGAAATGCTTGATCAATCAGCTTTAACAACCGTAAGACAGTGGAGGTTCACGCCTGCTAGAAAAGACGGCGTGATCATCACCCAAGCTGTGAGAATACCTATTACATTTAGTCTAAAAAATCGTTAAAGTAATTATAGAATTTAGAATATAGAAATTAATCAATAAAGAAAGAGCTCCATGGATTCATTGATCGTTCACTCAGTTTTAGTTGTTTTGATTGTTTTGTCCATCGCTACTTGGTCAATTGCAATTCTGAAACTCAAACTTATGAAAAAAGTTGCCGCAGAGACTCAAGACTTCAACAAAGCTTTTTGGAACGCCAATAGTTGGGAGAAGGGGCAAGCCATCGCCAAGGATGCAAAAGGCGATGTGGCAGGTCTTGCCATGGCTGGCTTTGAGCAATTCGCTGAATACCAGAAAAATCCAGGCAGTCTCAAGTTCGCCGGGGAGATCCATGAAGTGCTTGAGCGCCCGATGAGACAAGAAATTCAAAAAATTCTGCGTCGTCATGAAAAAGGTCTCTCTGAATTGGCTTCAATTGGTTCAATAGCGCCATTCATTGGCTTATTCGGAACCGTTTGGGGCATCATGGACGCCATGCAAAGCATCAGCGCCAGTGGTCAAGCCAGTATTGATGTGGTGGCAGGGCCGATTGGTGAAGCTTTGATTGCTACAGCCATTGGTATTGCGGCCGCTTTGCCAGCCGTTGTCTTCTATAACTACTTCCTGCGCAAAATGAAGATCTGGGTCACAGAGCTTGATGGCTTCACCGAAGACTTCTTGCGTTTGGCCTCCCGTGAAATTCATCAGACTAACAAGTAAAAGAGAGCGCCATGCAATCAAAAAGTGGATCTGATGACGGCTTGATGGCCGAACTCAACGTCACACCTTTGGTGGACGTGATGCTGGTATTGCTGGTGATTTTCATTGTGA
>CALMBU010000028.1 GCA_937863045.1 uncultured Polynucleobacter sp.
GCATTGGCTGCAGTACCTAAGGACGAAGCTGCTGCTAAAGACGCTTGGACGAAAGCTCAGGCTGCTAACAATGCAAGAGCTAGACCTTTGGCAGGTATGCCACGTCACGCGGCCCAGTTCACTGGCGATCCAAAAGGCGATGACAAAGCAAAAGCTGCTTACGACACATCACGTCGTAACTTCCTAGCTTTGATCTTCTGTTTGATGGTTGGTACAGCTGCATTGCCACACATTTTGATGCGCTTCTACACAACACCATCTGTGAAGCAAGCTCGTGAATCTGTGTCATGGTCATTGTTCTTCATCTTCTTGTTGTACTTCACAGCCCCTGCGTTAGCAGTGCTTGTTAAGTATGAAGTGTTCAACGTTCTCGTTGGCACACCATTTGATAAGCTACCAGCATGGATTTCAAGCTGGGCAGCGGTTGATCCAACTTTGTTGTCAGTAGCTGACGTTAACAAAGACGGTATCTTCCAATTGGGTGAGATGAGAATCGGTGGCGACATCATCGTGTTAGCAACTCCAGAAATCGGTGGCTTGCCATACGTTATTTCAGGCATGGTTGCTGCGGGTGGTTTGGCTGCTGCGTTGTCTACAGCTGACGGCTTGTTGTTGACAATTGCTAACGCTTTGTCTCATGACTTGTACTACAAGATGATCGATCCAAATGCTTCAGCAGCTCGTCGTGTGGCGATTTCTAAGGCATTGTTGTTGCTAGTTGCTCTAGCTGCTGCTTATGTAGCTGCTCAGAAACCAGCTGACATCTTGTTCTTGGTTGGTGCTGCGTTCTCATTCGCTGCTGCTGCTTTCTTCCCAGCTTTGACGTTGGGTATTTTCTGGAAGCGCGCATCTAAGTGGGGCGCATGTATCGGTATGGTCGCTGGTCTTGGTATCACCATGTACTACATGATCATGACACAGCCATGGTTGCGCGGTGTATTCGGCGTAACTTCACCAGTTGAACTTTGGTACGGTATTGCGCCAATTTCAGCAGGTGTGTTCGGTGTGCCATTAGGCTTTGCATTGATTATTTTGATCAGCTTGGTAACTCCAGCTCCAAAACAAGAAGTGCAAGACTTGATCGACCACGTACGTTACCCAACTTTGCGTTAATCGATTGATGTTTAATTGATGAAGCATTGGTGAAGCCCTTCGGGGCTCACATTAAAACCCGCCTCTCGAGGCGGGTTTTTTCTTATATAGTCATGGCTATGGATGCAAATCAGGATACAAATCAAAGTAGGCGCTTTGCAGGGGTTGCTCGTTTATACGGCGAGCCTGGCCTGCAAGCTTTTGAAAAAGCTCACGTGCTCGTTGCTGGCTTGGGCGGTGTTGGCTCTTGGGCAGTCGAAGCACTGACCAGAAGCGGTATTGGTGAACTGACCTTGATGGATTTTGACCATATTGCTGTGAGCAATGTGAATCGTCAGTTGCATGCTGTTGAAGAAAACTTTGGCAAGTCAAAATCAGAAGCCATGGCCGAACGGGTCAGGCAGATCAATCCAAACATCAAACTCAATGTCATTGATGAATTTTTAACTCCAGAGAACCTTGATGCACATCTGCACAAGCATGCAGACAACCCATTTTTTGTGGTACTTGATGCCACGGATGATGTGAAGATGAAGATTGCTTTGGCTGCTCATTGTGAAGCCAGGGATGAAATTGGTCGAGCCAGAAATGTAGAGCAAAGCAATCAAAAATCAGCAACGATTGCTTTGATTATTTGTGGTGGCGCTGGTGGCAAGCTAGATCCAAGTCGTATCAAAGCTGCTGACTTGGCTAAAACAACTCAAGATCCAGTCTTGTCAAAGATCAGATATGCATTGCGCAAAGAATATGGCTTTAGCAGTGATCCTAAAAAGAAATTAGGTATTACTGCGATTTACTCTGATGAGCCAAGGCAGGGAGTGGCCAGTGGTGGATTGTCTTGTGCGGGTTATGGCTCTGCTGTTACTGTGACAGCGACCTTTGGATTTGTTGCGGCTGCTGAAGTGCTCAAGCTGCTGCAAAAGCAGCAGCTGAAGTAAATCATCTAAATCAATAGCCTAAGATAAGAATACGGCTTTGGTGCTGGTGATCAGCGAACATTTTTGGCAATGTGTGCCAAAGATTCTTCAACCTGGTCGACCAAGATAAGGCAAACATCACCTGCTTCGAGTTGGGATAAGGCTTGGTCAATGGCCAAAAACTCGCCATGGAATTCTTGAATTTTCTTGACTTGCTTTGATGCCATCAAACCTTCTCGCATGATGCCAATCACTTCGCCATCTGGGCGACCTCGTTGGCATTGGTCTTCGTAGAGAATCACATGATCAAAGTACTGTCCAAGGATTTCTGTTTGGCGTCGCAAGTCTTCATCGCGACGATCGCCCGCACCACTGATCACAACCATGCGCTTTTTGGCAGGCATGTTGATAATGGTTTCCGAGAGAGCTTTGATTGCATCAGGATTGTGCCCGTAATCAGCAATCACAGTAGCACCCTGGTGTTTGAATAGATTAAAACGGCCAGGGACTGTTTGAGAATCACTGACAAACGAAGCCAATGCTTCTGCAATCGTTTCCCAAGGAATATTCAAAGCCCACGCCGCGCCAACCGCCGCCAAGACATTCTCAACCTGAAAGCTGATGCTGCCGTTGACGGTGATGGGTACTTGGTTCAAATCAATGTGGAATTCTTTTTTACCTTCGCTGGCAATGATTTTGTTGTTTTCAACAAAAACCACTCGCAAACCTTGGGCGCGATGCTTTGCCATCACTGGGTGTTGAATGTCTCTGGCGAAGAAGGTCACTTGCCCAGGGCAAGACTTGGCCATCTTTGCAACCATTGGGTCGGCGGCATTGAGTACAGCCATGCCGTTGTTTGCCACATTCTGCACAATCACGCGTTTTACCGCAGCCAATTCTGATGTGGTGTTGATGTAGTTCATGCCAAGGTGGTCGCCTTCACCCAAATTGGTCACAATCGCAACTTGGCAACGATCAAAACCAAGACCTTCACGCAATATGCCGCCTCGTGCGGTCTCTAAAACGGCCGCATCAACGTCGGGGTGCATCAAGACATTGCGCGCGCTCTTGGGACCGCTACAGTCGCCTGTGTCGATTCTTTTACCATTCACATACACACCGTCTGTGCCGGTATGACCAACGCGTAAACCTTGACGCTCAAACAAATGACTCATTAACTTCACGGTGGTGGTTTTACCGTTTGTGCCAGTGACAGATACAACTGGAATTCGGCCATCATCATCTTTGCCAAACATCGTTGAGATGATGGCTTCGCCAACAGGGCGACCTTTGCCATAAGAAGGGTGTAAGTGCATGCGCAAGCCGGGCGCAGCATTGACTTCAACAATGCCGCCGCCTTGTTCTTCTAATGGGCGATAAACATTGTCACAAACCACATCAACGCCACAAATATCCAAGCCAACCATTTGTGCTGCTGCAATGGCTGAGGCAGCCAGATCTGGATGCACGTCATCGGTGACATCGGTGGCTGTGCCGCCAGTACTTAAGTTGGCATTATTGCGCAAGGTAACGCGCAAGCCCTTGGGTGGAATTGAGTCTGGAGTGAGTTGCTGATTTTTCAGTGTGGCAATCGCGATTTCATCAATCCGAATCTTGCTCAAAGAAGTAGCATGCCCATCTCCTCTGAGAGGATCTTTGTTCACTTCTTCGACTAATTCACGAATGGTGTTTTTGTTATTACCGATCACATAAGGGGGTTCGCGCCGAGCAGCTGCCACCAACTGACCGCCGATGATCAAAAGACGATGATCATGTCCTGGCATGTAACGCTCAACAATGACTTCGGAAGAAATTGCAGACGCTGCTTTAAATGCAATATCGATCTGTTCGCGGTTATCTATGTTGACTGCAACACCTTTACCTTGGTTGCCATCACGCGGCTTAACCGCCACGGGAACTTTGATTTCTAAATAGGCTTGCCATGCTTCTTCTGAGGTGGTCACAATCTTACCCATTGGTACAGGTACACCAGCAGCATGAAGTAAATCTTTGGTTAATTGTTTATCTTGGGCAATTGATTCTGCAACCGCGCTGGTAGAGCTTGTTTCTGCCGCTTGTATACGGCGTTGTTTGCTGCCCCAACCCAGTTGAACCATGCTGCCTTCAGTCAGGCGGCGGTAGGGTATTCCGCGCGCAATCGCTGCCTCAACAATTGATCCAGTGCTTGGGCCTAGGCGAATGTCCTCATCTAAATCCCTTAATTGCTTTAAGTACTCATCCAGGTGTGAGCCGTTATCAATCAGCGCTGAGCGACAGAGCTGCATGGCTAAATCAAGTGCCAAGCGACCCACTTTTTCTTCGGTGTACTCAACCACCACAATGTAGACACCATCATCCGGTGTTGCCATGGTTCTACTGAACGTGATCGGACATCCTGCTTGAGCTTGTAAGTCTCTTGAGCAAACTTCCAAGGCATGAGCCAAAGAAACGGTTTCATTTTGTGTGTGCGGACGCAATGGACCAAGTTGTGGAAAGCGTTCACGTAAGCGAGTTTCAAAACCAGAAATATTAGTGATGATTTTTTCGTTTTCTTCGCATTTAACCAATGCCTCTAGAGCGGTGTGTTTGCCCCAAAAATTAGGACCTCTGAGAGCGCGTACGCGAATTAATTCCATGATCGGCTATTGGTAAGTTTGAAGACCAGCAGCAATGATGTCTTTGGATGTGTTCAGAGACCACGCTGCAGCGACAGCAGCCAAAATACTTTCTAAGGTATTTGTTTTGCTGCTGGCTTGTAAAAGAGGGATATTGGCGGTGCTGATGAGTGGGTAATGATCACTGCCTGTGGCCAAAATGATCATATTGTTTTCAGTGAACACGGCGCGACCACCTTCTTGTAAATGCTTTTTGGTCTGCTCATTCGGGCCGTATTTACTAAAGAAGATCACTTCACCATCAGATAGTTCAGCCATTTTTGCCACGGCTTCATCATCAGCGTTCAAGATAGAGAAGCCAGTTGGTAAAACCACATCCACTTGAGTTCTTAGAACGTTATAAATCTGCTCGGGTTCAGTGATTGAGCACTCTGGGACTGTGTCTAGCGGATCTAAATTAGTGACCACGCCAACGGAGCAGCGATCGTATGCCAGACCTTCGTTCAAAATTGTGCGACTGTCGTTTTCAATCACCGCTGCCTCAACTTGACGATTGAGCAAGATTCGGCTCGCGCTGATCCAGTTAGCACAATCACCCTGGGTTTGAAGTCGATGATTAAAGTAGGCCCCTTTGCTGCAAGCCAAACCCACTTTCGTGCCGGTCAATTGCATGAGGTGAGTGGTGAGTTGTGCCACCATGGTCTTGCCGCGAGAGCCGGTGATGCCAATGATTGGAATCCGTCCATCAGCATTATTAGGGAAGAGGTGATCAACGATTGCGGCACCGACTGGTTGGGGTTCGCCAACACCAGGCTTGAGATGCATGATCAAGCCTGGACCCGCATTGACTTCAACGATGGCGCCGCCTTGATCTTCAAGAGGCTTAGAGATATCTTCGGCCACGATATCAACGCCTGCAATATCCAGACCAATCACTCGTGCCGCCAGGGCAGCTTGCTCAGCAACCGATGGGTGAACCAAGTGTGTGACCTCAAAGGCCATATTGCCAGAAGCTTGAACCAAAACATCATGACCAGACTCAGGTATTGAGTCCAAAGTAAAGTTTTGACGGGCAAGCTCTAATTCTAATTTTGTATCAAATAAAACAGGACTCAAAGGCAGTATCTCTGCATCACCGCGGCGAGGGTCTGTGTTGATCTCTTGTTCAATCAATTCACGAATACTTCTTTTGCCATCACCCTTGGCCCAGGCTGATTCCCCTTTGGCGGCTGCAACCACTTTTTTACCAACCACCAATAAACGATGCTCATTACCGGGAATGTAGCGCTCTACAATCACGCCACTTCCTTCATTTAAGGCGTCTTTATAAGCTTTCTTAATCTGCGCCTGATCTGATAAGTTGATGAACACCCCTCTGGCATGATTGCCATCATAGGGTTTGACCACCACAGAGCCTTCGATATCCTGAGCGGCAGCCCACGCATCTTCAGCGCTATCAACCATGCGACCTTCGGGTACTTGCACACCGCAAGAAGCCAAGAGAGATTTGGTCAAGTCTTTGTCTTTTGAAATACCCTCAGCAATCGCACTGGTCAAATCTGTTTCTGCAGTCCAAATTCTGCGTTGCTTGTTGCCATAACCTAATTGCACCAGATTACCTTCAGACAATCTGGTTGCAGGAATCTTCTTTTCTCTGGCTGCATCAACAATACATGCGGTGCTTGGACCTAAATAGAGGCTATCAACCATGTCCTCAATTTCTTTGATGGCCACCGGAACATCAAATGGACGATCTTCAATTGCAGCCATGACCAAATCACGTGCGTGATAAAGCGCTTTTTCAGTGATCTTTTCATGCCAAGCGCGAACCACCACTTTATAAACACCGCGCTTATTGGTTTCGCGGGCCTTACCAAAGCCGCCGGGCATGCCTGCTAGATTCTGTAGTTCGAGAGTGACGTGTTCAAGAATATGAGCTGGCCATGTGCCTTCTTCCAATCTCTTGATAAAACCACCTCGTTCCTCGTAAGAGCAGCGATGCTCAATCAAACTGGGAAGCCAAGCCACCAACCTATCAGTGAAGCCAGGCAAGGTGTTGGAGGGGTAATCCTCAAGATCATGTATATCAACCCAAGCTTCTAGAACCGGGCTATAGGTCCACATGCTGGGTCCTTTAAGAACCTTTATATCTATGATTTCTATAGTTTTTTTAGTCATGTGGGGCTAAAGTGCCAAAAATACCTAATTGTACGTTGTCGTTTAACGCTTCGGGGAATCTTTGGTTGACAGAAAAAGGTAAATATTTTGATTGGCAAATTTGCGATAATTGCCGACAAATAAAGACATAAAGCCATCCTTGACCTCAATTACAAATACCACCTCCACAGCCATCCATGGGCACTCAGATTCTTTGGAACGTTTGCCTAATGAGTGGCGACGTTCTGTTACCCAGGCCTTGAATGACAATGAATCGGTGATCGCTGCTTTAGAGCTAGATCTCAATGAACAATTGCATTTTGCAAGAGGCATGGTTTGTTTGACCAATCAAGGGTTGATTGCTTGCAAAGAGCAGTCGGGAGCATGGTCCAGATGGTCTTTTTCTGAAGATCTCAAATTACAGTTGCATGATCATGCTGGGGTGGCGAATTTAGAGTTGCTCAGCAAATCTGGAAGATTGGCCAGCTGGCGATTTACCTTGGCACAAAATCCTGTGGCCAATCGTTTGGTCCAACATTTTCAGATTGAGTTGGCCAAGTCTTTAGGAAAATACAATCCTGAGCTGGCTGAAGCTACGCAGCCACTGTGCCCAAGCTGTTGGGTGCCACTACCACCTGATCAAGAGGAGTGCCCGGCTTGTAGTTCAGAAAATTTAACGCCACCATCAACCTGGACTTTATTGAGGCTTTGGCGCTTTGCCAAACCTTATAAAGGTCAATTATTTGCAGGCTTTGCTTTAACCCTTGCTTCTACTGCTGCAACCTTGGTGCCACCTTATCTGACGATGCCATTGATGGATGACATTTTGTTGCCATATCAAAATGGTCAAGCCATCGATGTCAATTTAACCTTGCTTTATCTGGGCGCCTTGCTTGGTGCTGCAATATTGGCTTGGGTATTAGGCTGGGCGAAAACCTATATTTTGGCATTGGTGAGTGAGCGCATCGGTGCTGATCTTCGAACCACCACCTACCAACATTTGATGAAGCTGTCCTTGGAGTATTTTGGCGGCAAAAGAACTGGTGATTTGATGGCCCGTATTGGCTCAGAATCAGATCGCATTTGCTTGTTCTTATCAATGCATCTTTTGGACTTTGCAACCGATGTGTTGATGATTTTGATGACGGCTGCGATCTTGATTTCAATTGATCCATGGTTGGCTCTGGTGACATTGTTACCTTTGCCATTTATTGGATGGGCGATTCATGTGGTGCGAGATAAATTACGTTATGGCTTTGAAAAGATAGACCGCATTTGGTCAGAGGTCACCAGCGTATTGGCTGACACGATTCCAGGTGTTCGCGTGGTGAAAGCCTTTGCTCAAGAAGAGCGTGAGTCTGATCGTTTCAGATTAGCCAATGAGCACAATCTGGCTGTGAATGATCGAGTCAATAGGGTTTGGGCCCTGTTCTCTCCGACCATTACGTTGTTAACAGAAATTGGACTGCTGGTAGTTTGGGCTTTTGGTATCTGGCAAATAGCAAACGATGCCATCACCGTTGGTATGTTGACGGC
>CALMBU010000029.1 GCA_937863045.1 uncultured Polynucleobacter sp.
AGAAACAGCACGATGATCATCATTTCTCACGATCGTCACTTTTTGAACGCTGTTTGTTCACACATGGCCGATATGGACTTCGGTACATTGACAGTCTATCCAGGCAACTACGATTCATACATGTTGGCTTCGATGCAAGCCAGAAGCCAGCAGCTGGCAAATAATGCCAAAGCCAAAGAGAAGATCGAAGAACTTCAAGCCTTCGTGCGCCGCTTCTCTGCGAATGCTTCTAAAGCTCGTCAAGCTACATCACGCCAACGTCAATTAGAGAAAATCGAAGTGGCTGAAATCAAGCCATCGTCTCGTCAGAACCCATTCATCCGTTTTGAGTTTGATAAAAAACTTCACAACATCGTGGTTGAGTGTGATGCTCTTAATAAAACTTATGAGCGCAACATCTTTAAAAACTTCAAGTTGATGATTCGCCCAGGTGAAAAAATTGCCATCATTGGTGAAAACGGTGCGGGTAAAACAACTTTATTGAAATCCATTCTGAGTGAAAAGTTTGGTGGTATCGCCGTTGATTCTGGCACGGTGAAGTGGTCAGAGAATGCGGATGTGGGCTATATGCCTCAAGATACCAGCGAGTGTTTCCCAGAAGACATGACTCTATTGGAATGGATGGGGCAGTGGGGTAAGCCAGGTGATGATGATCAAATCATCAGAGGCACATTAGGCCGCTTACTATTCTCAGGCAATGACATTGGTAAATCCGTTCGCGTGATTTCTGGTGGTGAAAAGGGACGCATGATCTGGGGCAAACTCATGCTTCAGAAGCACAACATCTTAGCGATGGATGAGCCAACCAACCACATGGACATGGAATCGATTGAAAGTTTGCAGACATCATTAGAAAAATATGATGGCACAGTGATCTTTGTTTCTCATGACCGTGAATTCATCACGGGCTTGGCAACAAGAATTTTAGAAATTAGAACAGATGGAAGCGTGGCAGACTTCGAGGGCTCTTATGAAGAGTACTTGGCGAGCCAATCGATTGAGGGTTAACCAAGATTAAAGAAGCTTAATCTTTTCTAACGAAGCGCATAGCAGTGGCTTCATGAGTGATGCGGGTCCAAATGGCCTGCTTCTCTTCTGGAGTCATGAAAACCCAGTTACAAACTTCCAGAGCAGTTCTACCGCAACCTTGGCAGACTTCGTCAAACAAGGTGGAGCAAATGCCAATGCAAGGTGAATCCAAATTATCTGGATTGATGGCTAAGGGCGCAGCAGGGTTTGAATCAGGATTGTTTGAGTTTGTCATTGGTTTTTTATTTCGCTGCCGTTTATAAGGCTTGGCATTGCAGGGTTTCATTTCCTCTTGTCCAAGCACCAGTTTTAGGGGTAAAACTGATAGCAGATAGTTCGGCTTTACCTGAGCAGTTTAGATCAAAATAACTGATCGGACCTAAACTGCCGCAGAAGTTGTAATTCAGTTGATTCAGCCTCATCGATGAACCTTCTAAAATCATCGTGAGTGGTTTTTCATCTGAATTGCTCGGGTCTTTTTTGCAGTGCCAAGTAACGTAATCATTTCGATCGCAAGCTGTGATGGCCAGCGATACAAGCAGATAAATAGGTAATTTTTTTAAAAACATGTCCACGAATATAGCTCAATCTCATACAACCCGTGAATCTTGGCTTCAAGCTGCCGTTCATTCCTTGGAGCCTATTTTTTCAAAGGCTGGTTTTGCAATTCCACCAGTCAAGGTGTCCTGTGGTTGGCCAGCTTCTAGCAGTCCAAGAACGACGCTTGGTCAATGTTGGCCCAAAGAGCGCTCGGGTGACATGGTCAATGAGATCTTTGTTTCTCCAAAGCTAGAAGATCCAGTTGAAGTACTTGATACTTTGGTTCATGAGCTTTGTCATGCAGTGGATGATTGCCACAGTGGTCACGGTGAAGACTTTAAAGAAATCGCGCATTGCGTCGGCCTTGAAGGTCCAGCCAGAAGTGCCCATGCAACCGAAGAACTGACTGTGCGCTTGATGATGATTGCGGAAAGACTAGGGCAGTACCCACACAAGGCGATTGTCTTTCCACCACCAAGAGCTAACAACACCCAGAAGGCGAAAGCCAAATGCGGGCAGTGTGGTTATGAAGTGAGTTTGCTCAAGAAGTGGGCCAGCATGGGTGCGCCAATATGCCCTAAAGACAATATTCGAATGGAAGAAGTTTTATCTGACTTGATTGCAGAAACCCCTGAAGAAGAGTTTGCTCGCAAAGAGAAAGAAAAAGAGATCAAGCGCGCAGTTTGCTAGTGCAAACCAGCTGATGATTAGCGCTGGATCAATTCAATCTTGTAGCCATCGGGATCTTGAACAAAGGCAATCAGAGTATTGCCACCTTTGACAGGCCCAGCTTCACGGGTGACATTGCCACCAGCCACTTTGATGTCTTCACAGGTCTTATAGATATCTCTCACGCCAATGGCAATGTGGCCATAAGCAGTCCCGATCTCATAGTTACTCACACCATGGTTGTAGGTGAGTTCGATTTCAGCTTGTCCTGAGATATTGCCTTGCTCGTAGCCTACAAAAGCCAATGAGTAATCCATGCCAGGGCGCTC
>CALMBU010000030.1 GCA_937863045.1 uncultured Polynucleobacter sp.
AATAGTAATGCCCAAATAGCCATACTTTAGCGCGGTAAAAATACCCACATACGCCCTTGTTGTTTCATTCTGCCAGCGAATTCGCCTGCTTGATCACCAGTGCCCCAATAAAAATCTGCTCGCACCGCTCCGATGATCGCGCTGCCGGTATCTTGTGCCATCATCAAACGACGCAAAGGTTTTTCACTCAAAGGATATGTTGTGGCCAAATAAACAGGTGCGCCCAAGGGAAGTGCTTTGGGATCCACGGCAATGCTTCGCTCTGCTGTCAACGGCACACCCAATGCCCCGATAGGGCCGACATTAACATCAGCGACTACTGGCATTTCTCTGAAGAAAACATAACGCGGGTTGGCGTTTAGCATTTCTTGAACTCTTTGGGGTGAATTTCTCTTTGACCATGCTTGAATACCTTGCATGGTCGCCGTTGATTGATTGATCTCTTTGCGATCGAGCAACCATTGCGCAAAAGATTTGAATTTATGGTCATTGGTTCCCGCATAACCCAAACGAATCACCTTGCCATCAGTCATCCTCACACGGCCCGAACCCTGAACCTGCATGAATGCTGCAGCGACAGGATCATCCACCCAAAGAATCTCCTGGCCTTTCAATTGACCACTTGAGAGTAATTCAGCGCGACTTGGCAATTCAGGTGGCTTACGTTTTTTCCAGGCATCTGGGTATCGATGAAGCGGCGTTTGATAAACGCCCCCTCGCTGACGTGAGCCATTCAAGTAGGGCTCGTAATACCCAGTCACCAAGCCTTGCGAACCCCCAGCTCGAGGTCCGGTCTGGTGCCTGATCTCCATCACTTTCATATGAGATTCAAAAAAATCACGAATCGATTGGTTGCTTGAACCATTGACTCGATTGGCAGAATTGCAAACTGACTTCCAGTCTAAGCCGCTGGGATTTCGCCTGATCAAACCCTCACAACTTCTTTTCCAAGACGGCCATGCAGCTGTCAAATCATCGTCATACCAACCAGGCAAATCATTCCATGAAGCATTGATCAATTTAGCCACTGATGATGAATACTCGCTTGGACTTACAGAGCTGCTTTTAGTTACTGGTCTTGGCTTTTGCTCAGGTACGCTGGCACAAGAAATCAATGCCAATGCAAAAGCAATCAAAAGTCCGTATGATAAAAACTTCTTCAAATCAATACTTGAATGACTAACACCAGACTCAGGCAAAAGGAGCTCTCCATTGAGTGATTTATTTGAAAAATATCCCATGTTGTTATTTGCGCTTGAAGCAGGTCTTGCCCTTGTGATATTTGTTTTCATTGTGGTTTGGACCATGTCAGGTCGTAAAGACAAATAATAACGCTCTAGCATTCAATTAATGGAGTGTGCGGGGCATGACCAAGGCAAATTCTGGGATCGGGGTTTGAAAAAACTGTGCCCCCTCGCTGACACAGAAAAAATCACCCCTCATGGTGCCCATCGGGGTCGGTAAAGTCGCCCAACTGGTGTATTCAAACTGTTCCCCTGGTCGCAATAGCGGTTGCTGACCAACCACCCCCAAACCCTTGACCTCTTCGACCTCTTCATCGCCATCTGTGATGATCCAATGTCTAGCAATCAACTGGGCTGGCACCTGCCCGATATTTTTGATGGTGATGGTGTAAGCGAAGGCAAATTGCCGATTTTCGGCATCTGATTCGTCTGGTAAGTAGGTCACTTTGACCTGAACGCTGAATTGATGTTGATCCATATTCATGATTCTCCGCTATAGAACACGCTACTGCAAGCCAGTCCACGATAGAATCACACTATGGCTAATTTAAATACCCCAAATTCATACCTGATTGCCCCCTCTATTCTGTCTGCGGACTTTGCTCGCCTGGGCGAGGAAGTTAGCAATGTCTTGGCTGCTGGGGCTGACTGGATCCACTTTGACGTGATGGACAACCATTACGTGCCTAATTTAACGATTGGCCCTTTGGTATGTGAGGCTATTCGCTCTCACGCCGTTAAAAACGGTCAGCCTGCCTGTATTGATGTGCACTTGATGGTGCAACCGGTGGACCGCATCGTCCCTGACTTTGCTAAGGCGGGTGCGAACATGATCAGCTTTCACCCAGAAGCCAGCTCTCATGTTGATAGAACTTTGGGCTTGATCAAAGACAGTGGCTGCCAAGCTGGCTTGGTATTTAACCCAGCGACCCCATTGTTTCATTTAGATCATGTTCTCGATAAGATCGACTTGGTCTTATTGATGTCAGTCAATCCTGGATTTGGTGGTCAATCTTTCATTCCTAGCACTTTGGATAAATTGCGCGAAACCAAAGCCAAGCTTCAAGCTCATGAAGCCAAAACCGGTCGCAAGATTCGTTTAGAAGTGGATGGCGGCGTGAAAGTCGACAACATCCGTGAAATTGCTGCTGCTGGTGCTGATACTTTTGTTGCTGGATCTGCTATTTTTGGCAAACCTGATTACAAAGCGATCATCGATAAGATGCGTGAGGAATTAGGAAAAGTCTAATGCAACGACAAGACTTCGATGCTCTGGCAAAACAGGGCTATAACCGTGCGGCATTGGTGTCTGAGGTTTCTGCAGATTTAGAGACGCCTTTATCTCTGTATTTAAAACTCACGCAAGCTCACGGTTCAAACAATACATTTTTATTAGAGTCCGTGGTGGGTGGCGAACGCTTTGGTCGCTACTCCATCATCGGCTTACAAGCCAAAACTCTTATCAAGGTCACTGGTGGCCCCAACAAGACAATCACTCAAGTCATCACAGATGGCAAAGTAGTTGAAACCGATCATGGCAACCCACTAGACTTTATTGCCAGTTACCACGCCCGCTTCAAAGTATTCCTCCAAGATGGCCTACCAAGATTTTGCGGCGGCCTGGCTGGTTACTTTGGCTACGACACCATTCGTTATATCGAGCCTCGCTTAGCAAAAAACTCTTTACCTGATGAAATCAATACCCCTGACATTCAGCTGATGTTGACAGAAGAATTGGCTGTCATCGATAACTTGGCAGGCAAGTTGTATTTGATTGTGTACGCCAATCCTCAAGAGCCCACGTCTTATGACGCCGCTGGGAAGAGATTAAAAGAATTGCTGGCCAGTCTTGATGCTCCTGTTAAAACACCAAGTAACGGCGCCTCTTCAAAAACCGAAGCGATTCGTCGCTTTGGTAAAGCAGACTTCATAGATGCCGTGAAACGTACCAAAGAATATATTTTGGCTGGCGACTGCATGCAAGTGGTGATTGGTCAAAGAATCAGTCAGCCATTCAGTGACTCACCTTTGTCTTTGTATCGCGCCCTGCGCTCTTTGAATCCATCGCCTTATATGTATTTGTATGATTTTGGCGATCACCAGATTGTTGGATCTTCTCCAGAAATTTTGGTGCGCCAAGAAAAGAGACAAATTGATGGTCAAGAAAAACGTTTTGTGATTGTTCGCCCGATTGCAGGGACTAGACCTCGCGGCAGCAATCCAGAGCAAGATGAGCAGCTAGCCAAAGAACTTTTGGCAGATCCAAAAGAAATTGCAGAGCATGTGATGCTCATCGATTTGGCTCGCAACGATGTGGGCAGAATTGCTAAAAATGGTACCGTGAAAGTCACGGATCGCATGGTGATTGAAAAGTATTCTCATGTTCAACACATCGTGAGCTCTGTAGAGGGTGAGCTTGTCGATGATGCAAGTAACATGGATGTCTTAAAAGCCACATTCCCAGCCGGCACATTGTCAGGTGCGCCAAAAATTCGTGCGATGGAAATCATCGATGAAATGGAAATCGTTAAACGCGGTGTTTATGGTGGCGCGGCTGGCTACCTATCTTTCTCAGGCGACATGGATGTGGCGATTGTGATCCGCACAGGCGTGATCAAAGATGGCATGGTGCACGCGCAAGCGGGTGCTGGCGTGGTAGCCGACTCTGATCCAGAATCCGAATGGAAAGAAACGGAAGCAAAAGCTCGTGCAGTATTGCGCGCAGTAGAAATGGTTCAAGGAGGTCTTCATGCTGATCATGATTGATAACTACGACTCCTTCACCTATAACCTGGTTCAATACTTTGGTGAGTTAGGTGCAGAAGTGAAAGTGTTTCGCAATGACGAAATCACCATCGCTGAAATTGAAGCTCTGAAGCCTGATCACATTTGTATTTCTCCGGGCCCATGCAGCCCCAAAGAAGCTGGCATCTCGGTAGCAGCGTTGCAACACTTCGCTGGTAAGGTGCCCCTATTAGGTGTGTGCTTAGGTCACCAAGCGATTGGTGAAGCTTTTGGTGGCAAAGTGATCCGAGCCAAACGAGTGATGCACGGTAAAACAGACACAGTTCACACACATCAAACGGGTGTGTTCAAAGATTTACCGAAAGACTTCACCGTGACACGTTACCACTCACTGGCGATCGAAAAAGAAAGCTTACCGGCTGATTTAGAAATCACTGCATGGACCGATGATGGTGAAATCATGGGTGTGCGTCACAAGAAATTTGCTGTAGAAGGTGTTCAATTCCATCCAGAATCTATTCTCTCTGAATATGGTCATGAGTTACTGAATAACTTTCTTAAAACAACAAAAGCAACAGTCACCTAAACAATTACCTACACAATCGCCTAAACAATCTCTCTGAATTAAATATATGGCCATTACTCCACAAGAAGCATTGCTCAGTTGCATTGAACATCAAGAAATCAAACACGATGACATGATGCACATCATGCGCTCGATCATGTCTGGTGAGTTATCACCGATGCTCACTGCTGCGATCTTGACGGGCTTGCGAACAAAAAAAGAAACTATCGGCGAAATCACGGCCGCTGCCATGGTGATGCGCGAATTCGCAACCAAAGTATCTGTGGCTGATAACAGTCATTTTGT
>CALMBU010000031.1 GCA_937863045.1 uncultured Polynucleobacter sp.
GAATTAACTCAGGAATTCACTTAAGAGTGCACTGAAGATTGCACTAAAGAAGTCAGTAGCTTAGCGGCCACCCACTGTCATATTTTCAATCAGTATTGAGCCAGTCTCTTTGGTGCCGCGTACCAAAGTATCAGCGCCGATGGCCACGATTTGCTTGAACATATCTTTTAGATTGCCTGCAATGGTGATCTCTTCAACAGGATGAACGATCACACCATTCTCAACCCAATAACCAAAAGCCCCACGTGAATAATCACCGTTCACATAGTTAACACCCTGACCCATCAGATCAGTGACCAACAAACCAGTGCCCATTTTTTTCAACATCGCTGGCAAGTCATCAGATGCTTTAGTTAAGCGGCTTTTGAATTGCAATTGATGTGAACCGCCGGCATTACCCGTACTTTGCATGCCCAATTTTCTGGCAGAGTAAGTAGATAAGAAGTATCCCTGTACCACGCCTGCATCAATCACTTTGCGCGAGCGTGTTCTCACACCCTCTTCATCAAATGGAGCACTGCCCGTTAAGCGAGGAATGTGTGGCTCTTCTAATAAATCAATGTGTTTAGGAAAAATGGTTTTACCTAAACTGTCTTGCAAGAAACTAGACTTTCTGTACAAAGCTCCACCAGAAGTGGCTTGCACATAAGCCCCTACCAAGCCAACGGCCAATGGGGCTTCGAATAAAACGGGGCAATGTCTGGTTGAGATCGATCGCGCTCCCAATCTTGCCAAAGCTCTTTTGGCAGCATAAGCGCCAACATCCCCTGGTCTGGCCAAGTCTTCTGGAGCACGAGCCGTGGTGTGCCAATCATCACGCTGCATGGCAGCGCCTTTTTTATTGCTTGCACTGGCAATTGGTGTGCAGGCAATGTAGTGACGAGAGATAGCATAGCCACCCATGAAACCATTGCTGGTGCCCAACATGAAATGTGACTGCTGTGCAGAAACCGTTGCGCCATCACTGTTGGTGATATTTTTACTCACAGCAAAAGCACCACGCTCAGCATCTCTGGCAATTTCCACACCTTCTGCAGTATTGATATTCCATGGATGGTACAAATCCAAATCTTTGGGATTCTTTTCTAATAAATCTGCTTCAGCCAATCCCGCACAATCATCTTCTGCGGTGTGCTGCGCTATGTGAAAAGCTGCTTTAACACTGGCCCTTAGAGATTCTTTTGAAAAATCACTGGTGCCAGCATTGCCACGTCTTTGGCCGATGAACACTGTGACACCAGCCTGTTTATCAAGATTTTGCTCAATAGTTTCGATATTGCCTTTGCGCACCGAAACCGATAAGCCACTGCCCTCAGAAAGCTCTGCGGCGGCATCTGTAGCCCCCAAAGCCTTGGCTTCAGCCAATAAAAAAGAGACTAATTCTTGTAATTGTGTGGGTGAATGTGAAAACATTCCGCAATCATAGCTAGAATTGTCGTATGAGTGCAAAAAATACCAATACCAAAAACACAAAACGCCAACATCCAGATGAAATTTGGATTGGCTTGATTTCAATTTCAGACCGTGCCAGCAGCGGGGTTTATCAAGATGAAGGCATTCCAGCCCTTGAGTCTTGGTTTGGCAAAGCCTTGACCTCACCTTGGCACATGGAGTCTCGCTTGATTCCTGATGAAAAAGAATTGATTTCTAAGACCATCAAGGAACTGGTGGATGAGGTTGGTTGCGACTTGGTTTTAACCACTGGAGGCACAGGGCCTTCTAGAAGAGATGTGACGCCTGAGGCAACCTTGGCAGTTGCCAGTAGAGAAATGCCAGGCTTTGCTGAGCAAATGCGCCAAATTAGCCTTAAATTCGTTCCTACAGCTATTTTGTCCAGACAGGTTGCGGCCCTTCGCGAGATTGAGAACCATGCTGCCTTGATCATCAATCTACCGGGGCAACCCAAAGCCATTCAAGAAACCTTGGAAGGCTTAAAAGATGCCGATGGCAAATCAATCGTTCCAGGTATTTTTGCCGCCGTGCCCTACTGCATTGATTTGATCGGTGGCCCCTATGTCGAGACCAATGAAACTGTGATCAAAGCATTCCGCCCTAAATCTGCGATCAGAGCGAAGTAAGAAGATCAAGCTTTTACCTTAAACCAAGGTATAGGCCAATCGGCACGAAGATCATCGCAGATAAGTTGCCAAGTAGAACAATCGAGGCAACCAGTTCAGGATCTTGTTTGTTGCGATCAGCCACCAAGAAGTTCAACACAGCTGGTGGCAAACTTGCAAAGACAAATAGAAGACCTTTTTGTAGATCAGTCATCTCTACAAACGGTGCGATGATCAAAGCAACCGTCAATCCCACAATCGGACAAATCGCTGCGCCTAAAAATCCTTCACGCCAATGTTTTAAATTGGCATCTTTCATGCGCACACCCAAAGAGAACAACATCAATGGCACTGTGGCATCACCCAATAACTTGATTGATTGGTACAGAGGCTCTGGCAAGGTGTAAAGATGCTTGGTGCTTGAAAGGAAAATGCCCAAAATGGTGGCAATCACCATCGGGTTAGCAAACACACCCTTCACTGAAGCTTTCGGATTAACCAACTTGACCCCTAGGGTGAAGTGCATCAAGTTTGAAATCGCAAACAATGCCACAGCAGGGGCAAGACCTGCAGTACCAAAAGCAAATACTGCCAAAGGCAAACCCATGTTGCCGCAGTTATTGAACATCATCGGCGGCACAAATGTTTTAGGATCCATGCCTGAGATCTTGGCAATTGGCCAGGCCAAAATACCCGAACCCAACACCACCGCAACGCCACAAAGTAACAAGCTCCACTGATCGAGTAATTCAAAGTCTTTACTCACGAAAGCAGAAACCACCAACAGCGGTGCAATCACATCTAGAGTTGCACGATTGATGCCTGACATATCAGGGTGAGCTTTACGACCATACAACCAACCCACCAAAATGATCAACACCACTGGCGTGATGATGGCCGCGATTCTTAAAAACATATTGGCGTCTTGAGAAAGCATATTTTTCTTTTGTTGAGTATTTTTAAATTGCTTGTTTTTAATTACTTCATTTGATTGCTTGTTTGCTTAATTACCTTCAACGATTGGCTCATCACCAACGGTTGGAATGAATAGCTTTTCTCTGTAATAGCGCAACTCTTCTACTGATTCAATGATGTCAGCCAAAGCGGTGTGTGCTTGCTGCTTTGAAAAACCCTTGGCAATTTCAGGTTGCCAACGCTTGCATAATTCTTTGATGGTTGAAACATCAATGTTTCGATAATGGAAATAGGCTTCTAATTTCGGCATGTAACGATTCATGAAGCGACGATCTTGATGAATGGTATTGCCACACATCGGAGAAATACTTGATTTCACATGTTGCTTTAAAAAAGCCAAACATGCTGCTTCAACATCTGCTTCAGTCAAAGTAGATGCTTTGACTTTATCAATCAAACCAGATTTACCGTGAGTACCTTTGTTCCAAGCATCCATGCGATCTAAAACAGCATCTTCTTGATGAACCACCAAAACAGGTCCTTCAGCAACAATGTTCAAATCGCCGTCCGTCACAATCATCGCAATTTCTAAAATACGGTCTGTTTCTGGCAAAAGACCCGACATCTCCATATCTACCCACACCAAACGATCGTTTTTTCTGGTTGTGCTCATTTGTATTTGCTGCTTCCTCTTATTTTTTACTGCAGATGCGCTGTCAATCATTTGATTTTATTAGGTTTCATGAGATTTGATGCAAAACGAGCTCTTACCCTCATAAAAACCATATTTTGGTGATTATTACACCTGCAAGGTCATTACCCTCTTTTAAGAACGCTTGGGGTTAACTCGACCAGCAATCCCAGTCATTCACCTCAGAGCCAATGGTGAATTTCACTCGCTATGTTTTAATTTGCCCAACAAAATGACTGTCAATTCATGAAAATCAATTACTTCCGCTCTGTCTGTCTTTTTTTATTTGCCAGTCTTTCACTGCAGACTCATGCCCAAACTCAAGGCACTAACAAGCCTATCGCGCCCATCACCAATGAGTGGCAATTTTCTCTAACACCCTATTTATGGCTGCCAGGAATCAGCACTGAGGCTCCACTTCCAGAGACAAGCTCTTCTTCAGATGTGACAGCCGGGGATGTTCTTAAGCACCTATCTGGAGTTGCGATGCTCTCTGGGCAGGCACGTTATGGCAAATGGGGCTTTCTTGCAGACATGGCGCATGCAGAATTTACAGATGAACATGTTCGAGGCGGCAATGTCATCTCAAGCTCCTCAACAGCTAGGCTCAAGTTATCAACATTCACAGGGGCCGTTTCTTATAACCTGCTTCATGAGCCACAACTATCTGTAGATTTATTAGCAGGCGTCAGAACAGTGAATGCCAAAGTCGATTGGCGCATTGATTTCAATCATATTGATGACTTGTCACTCTCCAAAAGAGCGCGAACAACAGATCCTGTCATCGGTATCAAAGGTCGCTCAAGAATCCAATCAACTGATTGGTACATCCCCTTCTATTTCGATATGGGCGGCCAAGGCGGCAAAACTGATATGACATGGCAAGCACTGATTGGTATTGGCAAGGCCTATCCATGGGGAGATGTCATGCTTGGTTATCGCACCCTCTATTACGATATGAAAGCAGGTGAGCCTTTACAAAAAACCAAACTAGGCGGCTTTAGCTTTGGCGTGGGCTTTAACTTCTAAACAACGGTGATTGAATTGCCCGAAGTTAAAATACTTGAAATAAGTATTACTGATCGCTCTTACACACAATGACTTTGCGCCATCACAACCTGATTCTTGCCAGCTTTAAAGCCCTCATCATCTGTGGGGCAGCTCCTGTCTCTTATACACATCTCCGAGCCCACGA
>CALMBU010000032.1 GCA_937863045.1 uncultured Polynucleobacter sp.
GTGTTAAGGGATGGCTTTGTTGAGGTGGTTTTGGGTTTGAAAGACGTGATCGATGACATCAATCAATGATGCCAAGTGAAGGTCTTCTTGAAAATCAGCCACGGATGAATGGCTTGTAAGAAATTTCTGAAAATTATTTCAGCTTTACTTGAGCTCTTTAAGTGCGCTCTCGAATGACTCGATGTCTGCAAAGCTCTTGTAGACTGAGGCAAAGCGGATGTAGGCGACTTTATCAAGGCGCTTGAGTTCGCGCATCACAAGTTCGCCCACGCGATCACTGGCAATTTCTTTTTCGCCGGTGGCCAGTAAGCGCTCTTCAATATTTCTGATGGCCTCTTCAACGGCTTCTGCAGAAACGGGGCGCTTGCGCAGGGCAATGCCCATGGAGTCAACAATTTTGCTGCGGTTGTATTCAACGCGACTGGCATTCTTTTTAACAATCGCTGGAAGTGCTAATTCAGGTCGCTCATAGGTTGTAAAACGTTTGTCGCACTTTTCGCAACGACGACGTCGTTTGATGACGTCGCCTTCCTCCGATACACGGGTATCTAGAACTTGTGTATCAGAGTGTTTGCAAAAAGGACAATGCATGAGCTTCTTTTATTCCCTGAATCAGTTGCTGTAAACAGGGAAGCGTTTGGTTAGAGCTGATACCTGATCACGAACCTTGGCAATATTGGCAGCGTCATTAGGATTGTCCAAAACGTCGGCAATCCAGTTGGCCACTTGAACCGCTTCAGCTTCTTTGAAGCCACGTGTGGTCATCGCTGGTGAGCCTAGACGGATACCGCTCGTCACAAATGGTTTCTCAGGATCATTCGGGATCGCATTTTTATTGCATGTGATGTGTGCTTCACCCAAAACACGCTCTGCTTCTTTGCCAGTGATTTTCTTGGCACGAAGATCAACCAGCATCACGTGCGATTGGGTTCTTGATGAAACAATGCGCAAGCCACGCTTGATCAATGTTTGTGCCATCGCATCTGCATTGAGTAACACTTGCTTTTGGTAGTCTTTAAAGCTTGGCTCTAAAGCTTCTTTGAAAGCAACAGCTTTAGCAGCAATCACGTGCATCAAAGGACCGCCTTGCAAGCCAGGGAAGATGGCTGAGTTGATGGCTTTTTCATGTTCGGCTTTCATCAAAATGATGCCGCCACGAGGACCGCGCAAACTCTTGTGCGTTGTTGATGTCACGATGTCTGCATGAGGAACTGGGTTTGGATAAACGCCAGCAGCGATCAATCCAGAATAGTGGGCCATATCTACCAAGAAAATAGCGCCAACTTCTTTAGCAACTTTGGCAAAACGTTCAAAGTCGATGTGCAATGAGTAGGCAGATGCACCAGCAATGATCAACTTTGGTTTGTGCTCACGAGCCAAACGCTCCATCGCGTCGTAGTCGATTTCTTCACGAGCATTTAAGCCATAAGAACTGGCATTGAACCACTTACCGCTCATATTCAGAGCCATACCGTGAGTCAAGTGACCACCTTCGGCCAAGCTCATACCTAAAATCGTGTCGCCTGGCTTTAAAAACGCTAAAAATACTGCTTCGTTGGCAGAAGCACCGCAGTGAGGCTGAACGTTAGCCGCTTCAGCACCATAAATCTGTTTAAGGCGATCAATCGCCAATTGTTCAGCAACGTCTACATACTCACAGCCGCCGTAATAACGCTTGCCAGGGTAGCCTTCAGCATACTTATTGGTTAATTGAGAGCCTTGAGCCTCTAAAACCGCTGGAGAGGTGTAATTCTCTGAGGCAATCAGTTCAATATGGTCTTCTTGACGCTTGTTTTCAGCTTGGATGGCATCCCACAATGCGGGATCAGTTTTGGCCAATGTTTGACTACGTTGGAACATGATGAGGGCTTTCTATGAGGATCAAGTAATTTGTCGCTAGCATACGCTAAACTCTGCAGACCTAAATGATACAAAAAAACGAGCAAGGAGACCAAAAATGACTAAGTTAACAGTATTAGTGACAGGCGCCACCGCAGGCTTTGGCCAAGCGATCGCCAAGCGTTATTTGGCTGAAGGCCACAAAGTGGTGGCAGCAGGACGTCGCGCAGACCGTTTAGAGGCCTTAAAAAAGTCCTTACCGGCTGATCAGCAAGCCCGTTTACACACTGAAATTTTGGATGTGACCAATAAAGACATGGTTTTTGCCATGCCAGCAAAACTGCCCAAGGAATTCGCAGGCGTGAATGTTCTTGTGAATAACGCTGGTTTGGCTCTTGGTTTAGAGCCGGCACAAAGAGTCGATTTGGATGATTGGGAGCAGATGGTTGACACCAACATCAAGGGTTTGATGTACATGACACGCGCATTTTTGCCAGGCATGGTTGAGCGTGGCGCTGGTCATGTATTCAATTTAGGCTCGATTGCTGGTCGCTATCCTTATCCGGGCGGTAACGTTTACGGTGGTACAAAAGCATTTGTGCGCCAATTCAGTTTGAATCTCAAGTCTGATTTATTAGGAACGCCTGTGAGAGTGACCGATGTTTCACCAGGATTATGTTCTGGCACAGAATTTTCAAATGTGCGCTTCAAAGGTGATGATGAAAAAGCCTCAAAGGTTTATGACGGTGTTCAGGCTTTGACAGCCACTGACATCGCTGAATCAGTTTATTGGGCATCAACATTGCCAGCGCATGTGAACATCAACGTGATTGAAATGATGCCAGCGTGTCAAGCATCAGGTCCTTTGGCTGTTCATCGCAAATAATTATCGGATCACCATCACTTAACCCTACGGAAATTAACGCTTATGCAAGCCACTCAAGATTTATCAATTCTGTCCTTGATTCTGAATGCCAGTATTTTGGTGCAATTGGTCATGTTGTTATTGGTCGGTCTTTCAGTGGCCTCATGGACGATTATTTTTAGAAAAGGCATGGCCCTCAAAGCTGTTCGTCAAGATACCGAACGTTTTGAAAGAGACTTTTGGTCAGGTGGTGATTTGAATACTTTGCTGCAAGGCGCGATGCGCAATAAAGACCAGTCAGCCAGTCTTGAGCGCATTTTTGAAAGCGGTATGCAAGAGTTTTTAAAAGGTAAAGAGATTGATGGTGCGCGACGCGCCATGAAAGCTGCTTACCAGCGTGAGATGGATACCTTGGAAGCCAACTTACCGTTTTTAGCGTCGGTTGGTTCTGTATCACCTTACATTGGTTTGTTCGGAACAGTGTGGGGCATCATGAATTCATTCCGTGGTTTGGCCAATGTGCAACAAGCAACTTTGGCAAGCGTTGCTCCTGGTATTGCTGAGGCCTTGGTGGCCACTGCGATTGGTTTGTTTGCAGCGATTCCTGCGGTGGTGGCATACAACCGCAATGCAGCTGACATTGATCGCTTAGCGATTCGCTTTGAAACTTTCATTGAAGAGTTTTCAAATATTTTGCAGCGTCAACAGCAAGTTCGTTAAACGGAGATTGCTCACTCATGGCTAGTATCTCTAGAAAATCTGGTGGACGTCGGCGCGCAATGGCTGACATCAATGTGGTTCCATACATTGATGTGATGCTGGTCTTATTGGTGATCTTCATGGTCACAACGCCGATGGTCAATCCTGGCATTGTCAGTTTGCCAACAGTGGGTGGTGCGCAAGTGCAACCGATGCCACCCGTGCTCATTAGTATTTCTGCAGAAGAAGTGATTCTGATTAAGAGTGAAGGTAAGGCAGATAAAACTTTGACTCGTGCAGAATTGGGGGCTTTTGCTCGTGAGCGCGCAGAGTTAACACCTGATCAACCCATGGTGATTGCTGCAGATAAATCCATTAAATATGAGATCGTGATGGACGTGATGGCGCGCTTAAAAGAAAACGGTATCAAGCGCGTAGGGTTGGCAGTTAAAAACAATTGATGCATCACTGAGAGATGAATTGAGCGCAGCGGCATTTCCAATGAATCCCCTAAGAAACCGAATTCAGGCAGAACCTGGAACCGGTAAATCTTTTGTATTAGCGCTGGGGATGCACCTTTTATTGGCAGCATTTTTAACCTTTGGCTTGAGTTGGAAAAGTCAAACTCCTGCTGGTCTTGAAGCAGAAATTTGGGATAACGTTCCAGTCATTAAGAGTGCGCCAGCAACAGTTGATCCCAAAATCGATGCGGATGAAAAAGCAGACATTGCTTTGAAAAAGAAAAAAGAAGTCGTGAAAAAGCCTGAGCCTAAAGAGGAGGTCAAAGCGGCCAAAAAAGTTGATCCAAAAGAACTACAAAAACAAAAAGCTGAGCAAGAGAAATTAGCCAAGCAAAAACAAGAAGAAGCCAAAGCCAAGGCAAAAGCCGAAGCTGAGCGCAAAGAGGCTTTGGCGCAAGAAAAAGCACGCTCTGATCAGTTGGCTCGTTTGAGATCTGCTGCAGGTAAAGAAGGCGCTGCAGGTGGTCGAGGAGGTGTGGTTGGAGATGGTGTGGGTGGTGGCGGGAATGCCAAGCCTGGCTACGCAGACAAGGTGCGTAAAAAAATCCTACCTTTGATTGTGTTTAACCCCTCTTTGGTGGCGGGTAATCCTGCTGTTGAGGTTGGCGTAGAGTTAGCTCCTGATGGCACAATCATGAATAGAAAAGTTTTAAAGAGCAGTGGTGACGCTGCTTGGGACCGCGCTGTTTTGAGGGCTATTGATGATGCTCAGTCTTTACCTAAAGACGATGATGGCAAGGTGCCTAAGCAAATACGTTTGACCTTTAAGCCTAAAGATTAAATTGATTGATGAGATTGGTGACCCAAAGATGAAAACAACTCTGACCAAGAACGTTTTGATGATCTTAGCTTTGATGACATTTTCAGTTGGTGTCAAAGCGCAGATGAATATTGAAATTACCGGTGTGGGTCAGTCACTGTTCCCGGTCGCTGTGATGCGCTTTGTTGGTGAAAATCAATTGCCTGTCAAAGTAACTGATGTAGTTCGTTCTAACTTGACCCGTAGTGGCGCAATCCGCAATGTGGAGAGCGGTTCTGCCGAGTTGGGTTGGGATATCAACCCTGACTATAAATCATGGTCAGCACGTGGCGCTGACGCTCTAGCGGTCGGCAATGTCACCAAGTTATCCGATGGCCGTTTTGAAATCCGTTACCGTTTATTTGATGTCCGTAAAGGCGAAAGCTTGGGCGGTCTTGTGGTCACTGTTGGTGTTGAAGATTTGCGTTTAGCCGGACACAAAATTGCGGATGACATCATTCAAAAGATTTTGGGTGAGCGCGGCATCTTCTCAACCCGTTTATCTTATGTGATTCGCTCTGGCAAGAGTCATCGTTTGGTGATTTCTGATTCTGATGGCGAAAACGCCAAACCTGCACTGGCAAGTAATGAGCCAATCATCTCGCCTAACTGGTCACCTGATGGCAAAAAAGTGGCATACGTTTCATTTGAGTCTCGCAAGCCAGTGATTTACGTTCATGAGTTGGCAACGGGGCGTCGCACCGTTCTCTCCAATCAGAAGGGTAATAACAGTGCGCCTTCTTGGTCCATGGATGGCAGTCAGCTGGCCATGGCGCTATCAAAAGACGGTAATACCCAGGTTTATAAAATCAATGCCAATGGCACTGGTTTGCAGCGTTTGACCAGAGGTTCATCGATTGACACAGAGCCACAGTGGTCACCAGATGGTAAGTCTATTTATTTCACGAGTGATCGCGGTGGCAGTCCACAAATTTACAGAATGTCGACTGAGGGAGAATCAGCTGGCGGTGTTCAAAGGATTACGTTTAAACATTCTTTCGTCACAAGCCCACGTTTGTCACCAGATGGTAAAAATTTAGCTTACATCGCTCGTGTTTCTGGAGCTTACCGCTTGCATCTTCAGAATTTAGCGACTGGAGAGGTCTCCGCTTTGAGTGATGGTACTCGAGATGAAACTCCAACTTTTGCTGCCAATGGACGATACATTCTGTATGCCACTCGCGTAGCAGGTAAGCCAGTGCTGATGGCCGTATCGATTGACGGCAAAAATAAACAAACCTTGAGTTTGCCAGGCGCCGACATTCGTGAGCCTGCTTGGGGCCCTTTCATGGACTAGGTTTTCAAAAACCACTTAATTCATCTTAATTTGGTACGATAGGGCTTAATTCATCGAATTAAGCCTTTTTTGATGAAAATTAACTAATAAAAATCAATCACATAAACTTTAATACACGCAGATTAATAAATACACAAATTGGAGAAAATCATGAAAGAATTTTCAATTGCTCGTCGTGCAACCTTGTTATTGTCAGTAGCTTTGTTAACAGCTTGTGCATCAGGCGTGAAGTTAGATGACGTTGATGGTAAGGGCAAGGGCGGTGCTGGTACAGATTTCAGCTCACAGCCATGGAATGACCCTAAGAGCCCATTGTTCAAGCGCAGCATCTACTTTGACTTTGATAGTTTCACTGTTAAGCCTGAGTTCCAAGCAACATTGCAAGCACATGCTAATTATTTGAAAGCCAACAAAGATCGCAAGATCAAAATTGAAGGTAATACAGATGAGCGCGGTACAACTGAATACAACTTGGCATTGGGTCAACGTCGTTCAGAAGCTGTGCGTAAATCATTGACATTGTTGGGTGTGCAGGATTCACAGATTGAAGCTGTGAGTTTTGGTAAGGAAAAACCAAAAGCACAGGGCAGTACTGAGGCAGCTTGGCAAGAAAATCGCCGTGCTGATATTGCTTAATAATTCAGTTAAATTGACTTAAGAAAAGAACACTCATGCAGCAATCAAAGTGCTTTAGTTTTCTACAAAATTCGACAGCGGCTTTGGCCGCTGTTGTTTTTGTTGGCCTATCTTTCACATCCACTTCTAGTTTTGCTTTTATTGAAGATGGTGAAGCGCGCCGCGCTATTTTAGATTTGCGAGCGCAACTTTCTGCTAGTCAAAAAGCCCAAGTGGAGCTTCAAGGGCGTCTTGATGAGCTTAATCAAGAGACAGCAAAATTACGTGGTCGTTCTGAGGTCTTGGAAAAGCAAGTAGAAGACTTAACTGCTCAACAAAAAACTTTCTATCAAGACTTGAATGACAGAATGAAAAAGCATGAGCCTCAAGTGATGGAGATTGAGGGGGTTCAGGGTAAAGTTCAACCAGGTGAAAAAGAAGCTTATGACGCTGCTTTAAAGGCTTTCCAAGATGGCAATTTAAAGAAGGCTGATACAGGGTTTCAGGCATTTGTTAAAAAATACCCCAACAGCCCTTATTGGCCATTGGCGCAGTTTTGGCTAGGTAATTCTGAGTACGCTCAAAAAGATTACAAATCAGCGATCACAACACTCCAAACAATGGTGAAAAGATATCCTTTGCATGGACGTGTACCTGATGCACTTTTAACCTTGGCCAACAGTCAGATTGAAGCAGGTCAAAAGCCTGCAGGTAAAAAAACTTTAGAAAATTTAATCGCCAAGCACCCTGATAGTGAAGCTGCCGGTCTGGCTAAGCAGGCTCTTAAGCGTTTGAAGTAATTTGGATTGATGTATGTCATTTGATTTTGAGACGATGCGTGCCAGAAAGCCGGGTGCTCCTGCAGTGGTGCTTTTGTCGGGCGGCTTGGATTCGGCAACGGTTTTAGCGATTGCAAAAAAACTCGGTTACGCGGTTCATGCACTATCTTTTCGTTATGGACAGAGACACTCCTCTGAATTGGATGCCGCCACAATAGTTGCAAAATCTTTGGGTGCAGTTGAGCATCAAATCATTGATTTAGATTTACGTCGTTTTGTGGGTGGCTCTGCTTTGACAGATGACGCCTATGACGTTCCAACCAGCCCAGGCGCCAATAATGAAATACCAATCACCTATGTTCCTGCACGTAACACCATCATGCTTTCAGTGGCCTTGGGATGGGCTGAAGCACTTGGTGGTTTGGATATTTTCTTTGGCGCTAACGCAGTTGATTACTCTGGTTATCCAGATTGTCGTCCCGATTATGTGAAGTCTTTTGAAGCAATGGCCAATCTGGCCACCAAGGTGGGTGTTGAGTCTCATCAAGAATCAACACGCTTTAGAGTGCATGCTCCAATCATTCAAATGAGCAAGGCTCAAATCATTCAGACGGGCATGTCATTGGGCGTGGATTTTTCTCAAACGGTATCTTGCTATCAGGCTAGTCCAGAAGGTCTAGCTTGTGGCCAATGTGAATCATGCCGCCTTCGTAAAGAAGGTTTTAAAGCATCGGGTGTTCCTGATCCAACTCACTATCTTTAAAGATGCATGAGTTGATGATTTTTCCAATTCAATTCATTGATGACTAAAGAAAAAGCCGATGAAGTTAATACTTCATCGGCTTTTTAACTGGATCTACT
>CALMBU010000033.1 GCA_937863045.1 uncultured Polynucleobacter sp.
GGATATCCACAAAATGGTGCTTGAGCTTGTATTTCTGGGCCACAAACTCCCCAAGTGCGGCAATGCCATAGCGCTCGGTGGCATGGTGACCTGCAGCGATGTAAGCCACCCCTGACTCCTGGGCAGCGTGGAAAGTCTGCTCAGAAACCTCACCACTGATGTAAGCGTCCACTTTCATTGAAATAGCTTGATTGATATAGCCTTGTGCCCCACCCGTGCACCAAGCGATGCGCTTGATGGGCTTATTCAAGTCACCAATCACCAGAGGATCTCGACCTAAACGCCCTGAAATACTCCTCGCCAAATGGCCCAAAGTCTTTTGAGACGCCTCAGGACGCCCTTCCCAGATCAAGCCATCCATAACTGAGGCAGAACCCAAAAAAGTCCTCTCAGATCGTCTCTTAGGCTCCATGAGTGACTTCCAACCCATCACTTTGGCCAATTGAGCGTTATTACCCAACACTGGGTGCACATCCAAGGACAAGTGATAAGCAAACAAATTGATCTCGTGATCCATTAGCAACTTCAAACGACTGTGCAACTGCCCAACCACCCTTGCATCATCGTTTTTCCAAAACCAACCATGGTGAACCATGATTGCTTCGGCTTTTAATGCAATTGCCTCCTCAATCAACGCCATACTGGCAGTCACACCACTCACCAAAGTTTTGATGATCGGCTTACCCTGCACCTGTAAACCATTGGGACAATAATCATTGATACGAGCCACTTGCAAATGATCATCAAGAAACAATGACAGATCATCCCTATGAACAGTCTTTAGAGATGTCTTTGCATGACCCGTCACAGAATTCTTTAACGGTTTTTTTGAGTTTTTCATTTTTTGGGTAATGATCTTGGTTGATTCAATAAATTCGCTGTGTTTTTAATCAGCTTGCAGTAATCTAATGCTATGTTAAAAAACTTCTGGCTACTCTTTGCTCAAATATTCACAGCTTTATTAGCTATTTTATTTATTTTGGGTACATTCAAACCTCAATGGTTAGATGGTAGTCCTTTTAAGAGTTTTGGTGACTCAATCTCAACCATCACCCTCAAAGAATCGAACATTGATCCCAGCACCCCTAACCCAGGTTCTTATCATGAGGCCGTCAAACGATCCATGCCTGCAGTGGTCAATATTTTTATCAGCAAAAATAATTCTAATAAAAAATCCAAATCAAAAGTACTACCACCACAACATCCTCAAATACCCAACTCTGAAGACTTCAATCCTAACTTAGGATCAGGAGTCATTGTCAGCAGCGAAGGTCTGATACTCACCAATGAACACGTCATCGAAGGTGCCGACGTGATTGAAGTTGCTTTCGCTGATGGCAGAAAAACCACCGCCACTCTCATCGGCAGTGACCCAGACACAGACTTGGCTGTCCTTCGAGTTCAAACACCTAACTTACCAAAACCCATCACCTTCGGAAAAATAGAATCAGTCAAAGTGGGTGACGTTGTTCTAGCGATTGGCAATCCATTCGGCGTTGGTCAAACAGTCACATCCGGAATTGTCTCTGCCTTGGGCAGAGATCACTTGGGCATCAACACTTTTG
>CALMBU010000034.1 GCA_937863045.1 uncultured Polynucleobacter sp.
AAACAAGGGTTGCTCTGGCTTCCACCCGGTTAAAGCCAAAATGCCGGCCGCTAAATTTTCTTTTAAAGGAGCTGCGCCTTTGTCATCGCGCCAACCGCGCTTGAACAAAGATTGGCCACTGGTGTCCAAATAAACAGTCGCATGTGTCGCGGTTAAATGAGCTTGTACGCGAACATCAGGCAATTCAGTATCAATATTAGGTCTAGTACCCTTCACTTCACGCAAGCGATCACACACCGCATCTTTGATTCTGAGGGTGACAAAGTTCAAGCTGGTGAGTGGTGAACGGTGAGCCGTTAAATCAACTCGCATGGTTTGATCAGGCGTGATCCAATCTTCCCAAGACAAAGACCGCACGGCTTTATAAACATCATCTTCTTTGCGATAGGCCACATGCGTCATTTGTAACAAACAACGACTGGCAATCCGAGAATGCAAATTAATGGCCAATGCCACTGACATGGGGCCTGCAACACCCAAGCCACCGGTGTTATTGAGTGGCGGCGGATCAATCACCCATGCACCCATCGCTTTCACCTCTGAGCGCTCAGAGATTTCTTTTAACTCTTCAGCTAAGGGGATTTCTAGCCCGCGTGGGCACACGATAAAAAACTTCATTGATTAACCTTGAATATTCTGATGATTGATTTTGATGACTATGGTTTTATTCTTTTTAGCAATGTGCTTAAAAAGGTTTCACCACCACCAAAATACTCACAATCAAGAAAATCACGACTGGCACTTCATTGAACCAACGGTACCAAACGTGAGAACGTTTGTTAATGCCCGCTTTGAACTTTTTGTAGATGGAACCGCAAGCGTGGTGATACCCCAACAAGATAAAGACCAAGAATAGCTTGGCGTGCATCCAACCAGAGCCAGGACCTTTACCCACACCGTAATACAACCAAAGTATCAATCCCAGCACCACCGCTGGAACCATCAAAATTGTCATGAAGCGATAGAGTCGAAAAGACATGCCCAACAGGCGCTCTAAAACTTGAGGATTGGTTTCTTGAGCCATGTTCTCATAAATGCGTGGCAAGTAGAAC
>CALMBU010000035.1 GCA_937863045.1 uncultured Polynucleobacter sp.
TCAAGGTGTAGCAAATTCGAAAACGATTTTAATCGCCGAATCTTTGATTATCCTTACCTATTTAGCCTAAGTAAAATCCGCCACCCTGATTTTTGATCAAAATAGGCTCGCTAAATAGATAAAAGCCCTGATAAAACAGGGCTTTTACAGGGGATTGAGACCTTTTTGCCCTAGGTCAAGGAAGGGTAATCTGTGTAACCTTTTTCAGTGCCACCGTAAAAAGTTGAGCGGTCATAAGGGTTTAATGCCGCATTCTGGGCAAAACGCTCAGCCAAATCAGGGTTAGAGATATATAGTCTGCCAAAAGCCACCGCATCAGCCTGATCTGATGACACCGCCGCCTCAGCGCTGGCTCGATCGTAACCACCCGCCATGATGACCTTGCCCTTGAAAAGCTTTTTGAACAACTCTGAAGTACTTGGAACATCCTTGGCCACTTCATCATTGCCACCAGCACTGGTTGAGCGTGGCTCAATCATGTGCAAATAAGCGAGATTCAAGGGATTCAATTGCTCGATCACGTGCGTGAACAAAGCAATCGGATCTTTATCTGACATGTCATTAAACGTGCCATAAGGAGAGAGGCGCACACCCACACGATCGCTGCCCCATACCTGGATCACTTCATTCAGAACTTCCAATAACAGACGTGTTCGATTGGCAAAGCTACCGCCGTATTGATCTTGGCGTTGATTGCTGGAGTCTTGTAAAAACTGATCCAATAAATAACCATTCGCTGCATGAACCTCAACACCATCAAAGCCCGCTTGTTTGGCCACAGTGGCCGCATGTCGATAGGTTTGAAGTAGAGCAGGAATTTCAGAGACAGGTAATTCACGGGGGGTTTCATAATCTGCCAATTGCCAAGAGGCTGTGTATACCTGACCTGTTGGAGCAATCGCAGAAGGCGCTACTGGCAAGCCATCTTCCGGATGCAATGAAGAATGAGAAATTCTGCCCACATGCCAGAGCTGCATCACAATTTTTCCATTCTTGGCATGCACCGCAGCGGTGATCTTTTGCCAAGCCTTCATTTGGTCTTCACTGTAAATGCCAGGGGTGCCAGGATAACCTTTGCCCAAAGGGCAAATTTGAGAAGCTTCAGTGATGATCAAGCCAGCACTGGCTCGTTGACTGTAATAAGTGGCCGCTAAGTCACTGGGCACATCACCAGCCACTGCGCGCATACGGGTCAATGGTGCCATCACTAGACGATTTTTAAGGGCGATTGCCCCCAAATTTTCAGGTGTTAATAATTTCATGTCTCTTTTCTTTTTAGAATGATTGATCGTGCACCATTTTAGGAAGTTTTTGGTAATCCTGCTTGCCAAAAAATTAAAAACATATGTATTAACAATTAGTTAGCAAGTTGTCTGTGCAGCAAAGAACATAGGGTCACACATCATTATTT
>CALMBU010000036.1 GCA_937863045.1 uncultured Polynucleobacter sp.
GTTTTAAAGCATCGGGTGTTGCTGATCCCACTCACTATCTTTAAAGATGCATTGGTTGATGATTTTTTAAATTTTATTCGTTGATGACTAAAGAAAAAGCCGATGAAGTTAACACTTCATCGGCTTTTTAACTGGATCTACTTGTACTAGATTTATTTCAAGGCAGCAAAGACGCTCGCAGTGATGGCATCGACTGAACCAGTGCCTTCAATTTTGCGATAAGCAGGGGCTGGAACTTTAGCCGCTGGGTCACCATTCTTAGACCAGCCAGAATAGTACTCAACCAATGGCCTTGTTTGAGCGTCATAAACGTCTAGACGCTTCTTCACTGTTTCTTCTTTGTCATCTTCACGCTGAATTAACTCTTCACCAGTTTCATCATCTTTGCCAGCCACTTTGGGTGGGTTGAATGTGACGTGGTAAGTGCGGCCTGAAGCAACGTGTACACGACGACCACTCATGCGATCGATGATGGCGCTGAAAGGTACGTCGATTTCAAGAACGTAATCAATCGGTACACCCGCATCTTTCATGGCTTGTGCTTGAGGAATGGTGCGTGGGAAACCATCAAAAAGATAGCCCTTGGCGCAATCAGCTTGAGTTAAACGGTCTTTAACCAGACCAATGATGATTTCATCAGAAACCAAACCACCAGAATCCATCACTTTTTTAGCTTCGATGCCCAATGGTGTACCTGCCTTGACCGCTGCACGGAGCATGTCACCGGTGGAAATTTGGGGGATACCAAACTTCTCACAAATAAATTTAGCCTGCGTGCCTTTTCCAGCGCCTGGTGCGCCCAATAGGATCAATCGCATGGTTAACTCCCTTTAATTATTGAATCAGGTAATGCAAAATTTAAAAAAGTATAAGAGTAGGCCGATTGTTTGACAGCTTGCTGACTCTTTCTAATAAGTAGGGGATTTTCCCATTATTTACCCCTGAAGGCTATTTTTTGACCCTAGGGCTTACCCAGGCTAGCAAAAGCTTGGCGAACCCGCTCCAAATCCTCTGCTGTATCAACACCAGGAGGCGGGGCCTCATCAGTTAGTAAAACTTGTATAGCGAAACCATGCCAGAGGGCTCTGAGCTGCTCTAAGGCCTCGGCTTCTTCGATGGGGGCTGGCGAGAGTTTGGAAAATTTCTTTAAAAAGCTGGCTCGATAGGCATACATCCCAATGTGTCGGTAGCACTGAGCTTGGTGCTGCTCAGGATTTCTGCTGAATGGAATGGCTGAGCGTGAAAAATAGAGTGCTTGATGAGATTGGTTCATGACCACTTTAACCACGTTGGGATTGTTGATTTCAGCGGGGTCATGGATGGCCAATGCCGTGGTTGCAATCGATGCTTGTGGATGCTGCGACAGTGTGTTTGCAACATCACTGATCAAGTCAGAGGGTATCAAGGGTTCATCACCTTGCACATTGACAACAATTTCATCGTCTTGCAAGTTGAGTTTGCTCACAACTTCACTTAATCGATCTGTGCCCGTTGGATGATCTTTGCTGGTAAGCATCACATCCAGACCATAGGTTTTGCAGGCATCAAAGATACTTTGATCATCAACTGCAATGACTACTCGTGAAGCCCCTGACATCAATGCACGCTCTGCGACTCTGACCACCATCGGTTTGCCGGCGATATCGGCCAATGGTTTATTGGGCAAGCGAGTCGAGGCTAAGCGCGCAGGAATAACAACCAAGAATGGGGTGCTAGGCTTCATTGAGGTTTATTTAGAAGCGTTTAGTTCGCGCGCTTCATTCACTAGCATGACTGGGATGTCGTCACGAATCGGAAAAGCCAATTGATCAGCTTTGCAAATTAATTCATTCGTCTGCACATCGTGATGTAAAGGAGATTTGCAATTTGGGCAAACCAAAATATCAAGTAAACGTTTATCCATGATGTGTCAGCAAGTGAGTGATTGGATCATCTTAACAGGTGGGGTGTTGAATTAAATCTAAACTTAAACCAAGCTTAACGCCTTGAATCAAGGTTTAGGCCTTTTTAAAATTTCAAGCATTTGTGCAACAAAATCATTTGGCAAGTCCACCGTTATAGGTAAAACCCAGATACGCTCATCATCCTTATAGTCGTTGAGTTGCTTGCATTTTACGGCATCCTTCTCGGTGATGAGTATCACTTTTGCAGTATTTTCTTTGAATGGATTGGTGGCGAAGTCAAAATGATCTGGCAGCGCCATTTCTTGAAACCTCAAGCCATTGGATTTAAGTAAATCAAAGAATTTCTTTGGATTGCCCAAACCTGCAGCGGCCAATATTTGACTCTCAAAAGCCTCGTCATGATTCAGTAGTTGGGTGATGTCATTCAAGGATATTCGACGACTTGGTGATGCGAGTTGATAGAGTTGATCGGTTTTAACGGGCAGCACAAAATTTGGAGCGTCCTGAAAGTAGATTGGCGCTGCTTTGATCTTTGTGGTTTCAGTGCTGCCAATGTTCAAGGTGAAGTCGCGGGCGCGATCAGTTTTTTCTCGAAGCGGACCGGCAGGCATTAACCATTGATTACCTTCTCCTCTGGCATCACGTATCACCAGCTCAATATCTCTGCCACCTTCTCTGGCGGGCCAACGTTTGAGTTTGTAATGTTGCAATCCATCATCGCTGATGATCACGTTCACTTCAGGGTGTTTGATCATTAATGCTTTGGCTGCCTTGACACGATTGCTATGAACCATGATGGGGGTTTGTTGATGAGCTAATTGCTGAGCCATGTAGCATGGCTCGTCACCCTGCTCGCTGGGTAATGATTCTGGAGTGACTTCCTCAGGGGGTAATTTTAGATTTGATGAATTGCCTTGATAGCCCCGAGAAATAATCCCTGGCTTAAAACCTTGAAGGTACAGCGCTTTTGCAATCGCTAAAACGGTTGGGGTTTTACCAGTGCCACCCACACGAATATTTCCAACGATCACAAGTGGGACTGGAATCGAATTGCTTTTGAGTATGCTCAAGTCATAAAGAGCTTTTCTAAGATTGATCAGCCAGCCAAACACAAGAGATATGGGCCATAGCAGGAGAGCTTTTAAACCTCTTTTTTCCCAAAATGCAGGGGCTTGTGTGTGTTTTTGTTGGCTCATGATGCCAATGCTACTTTGACTTTGATTGGGTGGCAAACACGATGTTCGGCAAATTTGCATTGCGCGCTGCTTCCATCACTTGCATCACTGCTTGATGAGGTGCTTTGCCATCTGCTGCAATGATCACGACCGGACCGTTGTCACCACCAGTATTTTTGGCTGACTGACTCAAGCTTTGTGCCAACTGATCAATCGCCACTCGCTTACCATCTATGGCCACTCGACCATCTGAAGAGATGGCAACAGAAATATCTTTTGGTTTGCTTTTTGATGAAGCACCTTCAGCAGCCGGCAGGGTGATGGATAACTCTTGATAGCGTGTGAAAGTGGTGGAGATCATCAAAAAGATCAAAATCACCAATAGAACATCGATGAAAGCAATCAAGTTGATTTCAGGAGCTTGCTGTTGACTGTTCGGAGCACTTGATTTTCCTGAGGAGAAAAGGCTGCGATTATTTTGACGAAAAAGCATGGTCACTCAATCAAATACTATTTAGATGAGCGAGTAATTTTTTTGCTGCTGCATCACACTCACGTTGGCGCTTTTCAGCCATTGCTTTGAGACCTCTCCAACCTGCATAAGCAGGAATGGCAATCAACAAGCCAAAGGCAGTGTTGTACAAAGCAATGGAAATACCATTGGCCAATTGTTGAGGATTTGCACCAACGCCTTGCTGACTACCAAAAATTTCAATCATGCCAACAACCGTTCCAAACAATCCTAAAAGAGGTGCAATCGTTGCAATCGTTGCCAGGGCACCCAAATAGCGCTCTAACAAAATAGTGACCGATTCAGCGGCATCTTGCATCGCTGCAATGATTTTCTCTTCTGAACCACCTTGAGCTTTTTCTAAGAGGGCCGCCGCCAAAATTTGTCCAAGGGGCGCAGCATCTGATAAAGCTTTTGTGGCGTCCTGAGCGGTTTTGGGCTGTTTTAAGGCGCCAGAACTGGCCAATTGAATGGCACCTTCTAATAATTGGGGTGGGGTGATCCTCTTGGCCTGTAAAAACCAAATTCTCTCGAAAAGAATGGCTAAAGCAAGGATGGATGTGAGTAATAAAGGCCAAACTGGCCAGCCAGCGGCAAGAAGAATTGTGTACATACCCTATACTTTAAACGATGGAATTGTGCGGGGCTCAAAGGTCTGTGGGAAAAAGCATCAAGCTTGTGGATAACTATGTGAAAAACTTTCTTTAAGATGCACGCTAAGCCCTTGATTCTTTGTTGTAGGTGCAAATTTTCAAAAATTATAAATTGAATAATGTGATTAAAATCAGTGACTTGCATGATGGTGATTGATTTTGACAAGAGTTTGGGGAAAGCTCCCCTGTTTTTAATTGGGCCTGTGGATAGTTTTTAACCGCGAAGCCATGTAGTTACTTATTTGACGTGGACAAATGACGGAAATATCAAAAGAAATTATTGGGGTTGGTGATCTGAACCGCGCTATTGCCAGTGTTTTAGAAGACGGCATTGGTAGCGTATGGGTTCGGGGGGAGGTTTCTAACTTCAAGGCTTATGAAAGCGGGCATTGGTATTTCTCTTTGAAGGATGCTGAGGGTCAAATTCGCTGCGTCATGTTCCGCGGTAGAAATGGTCAAGTGGGTTTTTTACCCAAAGAAGGCGATTTGGTCGAAGTGGCCGCTAACATCTCAATGTATGTTCCGCGCGGAGATCTTCAGTTAAACGTCGGCATGATGCGCAGAGCCGGTCAAGGTGGTTTGTACGAAGCCTTCTTAAAGCTCAAGGAGAAGTTGGGTAAAGAAGGTCTGTTTGATGAAGATGCTAAGCGACCTCTACCAAAACATCCAAGGCGCATTGCAGTGATCACTTCACCACAAGCCGCTGCTTTGAAAGATGTTCTTAGTACCTTGGCAAGAAGAGCGCCTCACATACCCGTCACAATCTTCCCAAGCTTGGTTCAGGGGGTTGATGCACCCCCAGCTCTGATCAAAGCTCTGGAGGCCGCTTATGCGGCTCATAAAGCAGATGAAATAGATGTCATCCTTTTGGTGCGAGGTGGTGGCAGCATTGAGGATTTATGGGCGTTCAATGATGAGGGCTTGGCCAGAGTGATTGCTCAATCTCCCGTGCCTTTGGTTTCTGGGGTTGGACACGAGACGGATTTCACCATCGCAGACTTTGTGGCTGATTTGCGCGCCCCAACACCAACAGGTGCTGCGGAGTTGGTCACACCAGATCGCCAAGCTCTATTGCAAGACTTGACCACCTTCGGTCAGAAAATGTCTACACGGGTCAGCCAAAGAATTGACAAAGAGGCTCAGCGTTTAGATCAATTGTCATTGAGACTTTCTCATGCATTGCCGAATGCTGATCGCATGAAAGAAAAGATTGAACAATTGACCATGCGTTTGGATCAATCTTGGCAAGTCAGGATCAATGCTTATTCAGAAAAACACCGCAGTTGGGCCAGCCATTTAGAGCTTTTAAGCCCTCAAAGAACCTTGGACAGGGGTTATGCGGTTCTTTTGAATAATCACGGGCAGGCCGTGCGTGATCCAAAGAGTATCAATCAAGGCGATCAAGTGGACGTTCATTTGGCTTTGGGCAGTGCCCAGATTGAAATATCAAAAGTAAGCCTTTCGGCAAAAACAATTTCAAAAGAATAGAATAGCGTTTTAGTTCAGTCACACCACTTCAGAATCAATAGGAGATTTTATGGAACACACATTGCCGCAGTTACCTTATGCACTAGATGCATTGGCACCACACATTTCTAAAGAAACATTGGAATTCCATTACGGCAAGCATCATCAAACCTATGCCACTAACTTGAACAACCTGATCAAGGGCACAGAATTTGAATCAATGAGCTTAGAAGACATCGTGAAAAAATCTTCAGGTGGTGTGTTCAATAACTCTGCTCAAGTGTGGAACCACACTTTTTACTGGATGGGTTTGAAGCCAAACGGTGGTGGAGCTCCTACAGGTGCCTTGGCTGATGCGATCAATGCCAAGTTTGGTTCTTTTGACAAATTCAAAGAAGAGTTCACAAAGTGTGCAGTTGGTACATTTGGTTCAGGTTGGGCTTGGTTGGTGAAGAAGTCAGACGGTACTCTTGATTTGGTTTCAACCAGCAACGCTGCAACACCTTTGACAACAGATGCCAAGCCTTTGTTGACATGTGATGTTTGGGAGCACGCTTACTACGTTGACTACCGCAATGCCCGTCCAAAATACGTTGAGGCATTCTGGAACTTGGTTAACTGGGACTTCGTAGCAAAGAACTTTGCTTAAGTTTTGAATTTGAAGTTTTAAGTTCTCAGAACTGAGTCACATTAAACAAAAAACCTCTTGGTTGAATAGACCAAGAGGTTTTTTTATGGATTTAAGGAAAACTAAGTGCGGAAAACTAACTAAAACAAAGCTAGCTGCCACAATTTAATAGCGC
>CALMBU010000037.1 GCA_937863045.1 uncultured Polynucleobacter sp.
GCTCTCATATGGGTGATGCAACAAAATATCCGAGTGAGATATTTTTTCAAAAATCGTTTCGCCTGGGTTGCCGGCAATCGATTGCTTTGGGGTGTGAGGCTTGAATTTAAACTTTGGAATATCGACCAAGTCAGGAATTTGTACCAAACGAACCAAGTTAACAGGGCCATTCACTCGATAACAATCTGAATCTTTCAATTTTTCTACTTTTTGCAAATACTCTTGAAGCTCAGGAGGCATTTCAGCAGTGATTTCCAAGCGAACAGCGTTTCCTAAATGGCGGGTTGGTAGCTCACCTTGAAGGGCTGAGCGCAAATCTGTGATGTCGTCTTCAGAAACGAATAAATCAGAATTGCGGGTCACTCTGAATTGATGGCAGCCGGTCACTGTCATGCCTTGAAATAATTCAGGAACAAAAGTCTGAATAAATGATGAAAGCAAAACAAAGCCATGAGGTGTAGGGCTCAGATGTTCTGGCAAAGGCACCACGCGAGGCAGTGATCTTGGTGCTTGAACAACTGCTAATCTTGGCTTTCTGCCAAAAGAATCTTTCCCTTCTAGGGTCACCAAAAAGTTCAAACTCTTATTGATCACTTTAGGAAATGGGTGAGCGGGATCTAGGGCAATTGGCGTTAGTAATGGCACCAATTCTTTATCAAAGAAATCTTTGGCCCACCGCCTAATCGCTGGGGTCCACTCTGAGCTTGGATAAAACTTAACCCCAGCCTTGTCTAATTTAGGAAGAATGTCTTCCTGAAGCAATTTGAATTTTCTGGCAACCAGCGCATGTGCATGTTTGGTGATGATGTCATAGGCTTTTTTAATCTGTAAGCCATCGGGCGTGAGGTTCTTTGGATTATTTTTAAGCTGCGCTTTGATGCCAGACATTCTGATTTCAAAGAACTCATCCATATTGGATGAAACGATGCAGATAAAGCGCAAACGCTCTAAAAGAGGTGTTTTGGGGTCTTCAGCTTGAGCCAATACCCTTGAATTAAACTCTAGAGCACCTAACTCTCTATTGAGTAAGGGGGTTTGTGAGGCGACACTGGGGTTTTGTGCGGGGCTAGAGGATTGCATATTTATCATTTTGACAAAGCTCTGTGTCAAAAATATGACAAATTGATCAATCCATTTGTCATCACCATGTCATATTGACGTCATAATCTATGTGGTAAATAAATAAAAGAAAAATGAAGTGAGCGCGAACCATTCCAATATCCCCGATGCCTCAAAAGAATTAGTGGCGGCTGTTGATTTAGGCTCAAACAGTTTTCGCATGGTGATTGCTAAAGTCATCCATTCAGCTTCCGGGACACAACTGCAACCCATTGATACTTTGAGAGAATCAGTGAGGATGGCTTCTGGGCTCAGTGAAGATAAGAAGCTTGACCAAAAGTCCATTCAAAGA
>CALMBU010000038.1 GCA_937863045.1 uncultured Polynucleobacter sp.
CTGGTATGAAGTTCATGGGTGCAACCTGAGTTTGAATTTTCAATAATTTCCCCAACCTCTTTTGCTCTTCTGGGCTGATCGGATTTTGAAAAGACCACATCGCCCCAGGCTCAATACCCACCAACACATCGTCATCTGACTTCAGTCTTTTGACGATGGCATCGGCCATCGCATCATCCTTTTTCACTCTTCGAAAATAATCCAAGATGCCCTGAATAATGACAATCTTGGTGGCGGTATAGCATCCAATCGAACATTTGTCTGGATGAATGAAGAAATCTCTCATGGCTTCATCCAGAGAGGCTTTTGGTTTTAAATTACCCTGATCCCAGTAGCGTGGATTCCAACGGGCTGGCCCGCCATCAGGAAAACTCCAATCAAGATGCTCAGACCAAGCCACAATCATTTGTCGAATCTGCACATGGTCCTTGAGGGCTTGAATGTCGCAAGCAGCATCCTTGAATACGGTTTCTCGCCCCTCATGCATGAGAGCCAACAGGATTTCTTTTTGGGAAACTGTTACTACCTCCACCAATCCCTTTTTACTTGGTAAAGAAACACGTTCTTCAGTGATCTTGTATTGAGGATTCCAGCGCAAATACAAGGTTCCATAAACCGACGGATCTTTTAGGTTCAAACGCAGACGACCTTCGCGCTCATCTACTTTATAAACAGACGTATCAATACCCAAGGCTTGTTGATATGTCTTTAGCTCACTTTTTAATTGAGTTAGCTTGCTTGAGCCACACTCAAAAACCAAACCCCCATGGGTTTGAGCGGCCAGCCAAGGGGCCGGGATCAGCATTGATAAAGAGAAGATGAATGATCTTAAATTCATGGGAGATGCGCTTGTAATGCGCTGATTGTGACATCAATCGCTATCAATTTAAATAGAAACATGATCACGATGAATGGAAAAAAGCCTCATCCGAAGATGAGGCTTTTTAATTGGTGGAGCCGGCGGGGATCGAACCCGCGTCCGCAAATCCTCCACATAGAGTTCTACATACTTAGTTGTGTCATTTAATTTAACCAATCAGTCACGGACCAACACGTTACTAATGAGCGATTCACTAAATTTTCGAGCTACACATCGTGACATTATGTAACCTTATCTCTTGTAAATGACCCTGATCTAACTTGCGTTAGCTGACCCAAGAGAGAATCAGTTCAGGGGCAACCGCAATTAAGCGGCTAGTGCGAAACGTTCGTCGTTTGCAGTTGTTGCATTCCCATTGTTTTACGAGATGACGGGTCCTCGGTATGCCCTCAATGCTTTGCAATCCACGTCGAAACCATGTCGGCCCCGATATACGCATATCAGTAAGTCTATTTTATTCCTTTTAAGCAAAAGCCGCTCATTTATTCCAAAAGACTCATTTCCACCGCCTTGACCTGGTCTAGCAGCTCTTCCCACGCCTGCTGATTGGCAGGTGTGGCTTTTGCCGACAGAGCAATCGAGGCCAAGAGAAAACCTTTTTCATCCAACATCTCAATTAGAAATGGACTGTCTTGATGATTGATATAAATTCTGGGCATCTGGGTCAATTGCAAATGACAATTGAATTGCTGATTGATGAGATGCAACCAATGGTTGTGATCCCGAATTTCATCCAGCACCCCATCGTGAGATTGACTGACCCCATCATTTTGTACAGTGATGATCAATGGCAGCTTGAGCTCTACAGATGAACGCAACAAGGATTGCACCACATCAGCATCAATGATGTCTTTTTGACTAGCATGCCGCTCCTCGATGATTGATACCAAAGCATCCCTGTTCATTTGCCCATCAGACTCTGATTTTTCTTGAACAAGGATTCCTGGCTCCTGATTTGAATCCGCCCATCTTTTAGCAAGCTCATCAAAGAACCAATGATGACTGTGTGGCAAGAGAAATATCTTATGAACTGGCGATCCAAATTCATCAAAGAATTGAATGCTGCGCTGTAAAACAGTGGATTTGCATTCCTCAAAGAGATAGCCGTGTCCCCATCTCTCATACATGAAGCGCATCATCAATTCATCAGATAGCACCATTCCAACATCATCGCTGGATGATGCATGTTTATAAAAGGCCAGGTTTTCATGAACCGCATGAGCATTTCTGGTCAGACTCATGACCTCGCCAAACCCTTGAGTGTCTTGAATGATGTTTGACCACAATGGCTTTAACCTGATTGCTCTGGCCAAATTGGGAAATGACTTGATTGATGTTAATTTTGTCACGCCCACATGTGAGTCAATTAACTCAACTTCTGTGACGTTTAGAAACGATGCAATCTCTCGATGTCGGTGTTTCTTTTCAACTCTTAACGAAGCAAAGCTTTTACGAATATCGTGAAACGTACTGCACATAAGCCCTCCTATAAAAAATAGGCACTGGCTTGCTAAAGGGAGAGAACCGCTGGCTTGTGCGAAATGAGTGAACTACAAACACCATCTTACATGAGAATGATTCTCAACAATCAGAGTGTGGGAAATCCTCAATCAACCCAATGAGGATCTTTCATGTGTATGGCTATCAACGTTCGGATAAATAAGCCAACAATCAAAATAGTTGTGAAAACCAAAGCAATATAAGCAACATAAATGGCAGCTGGCACAAATAAAGCATAGTTAAAGGCTGCCACAGTGAATGATGCTGACGGGAATGAATAAGCCCACCAAGACATGAAGAAAGGTAGTTGCGCAAACTTTTTAAATTGTGTGATCAAAAAGAAGGCAAAGAAGAAACCAATTGCTATCAAGATGTGTGCGAAAGGATCAAGGCCCTGCTCCACGGTTCTTTGGGTTAATAAGAGCCATGATGAGAAAGCCACTGTTGGTGGGGCTAAGAATATCGCCATCGTGGGTTTGAGGCGATCAGGCAAAGGTGGCTGAACAAACATCAAGCGATGCATCACCAAAGATAAGAGCACAATCCAAAAGATCAGACCTACGCCAAAAAAGAACCAAGAGATTTCAAAATAACCTAATTTCACACCAGCCAAAGGAATCACCACATTGCCCACCGCTGGAATAAACCAAACTGGGCAAGCATGGGCCGCTTGCAAACTTTCACGATGCACCCAAGCATTCACAACAGCCAATAAAGCAATCAGATGTAAGCCGGCGCCAAAGATCCAAACAATCTCAGCCACCTGCAATGAATAAGGAACAATCACCGCTGCCAACAAACAAACGCCCACTGAAATAGCTCCGAAGAATGAAGACTTAACAGGATGATTCCACTCTTCAACTAATTTTTCGGGTGCCTGTAATTGCTTGCGAAGCAAGCCGGCAGCAAGCACCAAAAACACAACAATGGCCAAGAAGCCAAAAACCAAAGAGATATCTTGCGCTAACTGAATTTCAGATACATGAGAAAACTTTGACCAAGTCAAAGATAAGCCAGACAAACCCATCACCATGGCGAAGGCTGAAACAGGGGGTGCAGCTAAAAATGTTCTCATGGGGACCAATGTGATTAAGTGATTGATATTCTTATTGTTATAAATTTATCATTTTTGCTAGAAATAACCAGCATACGCAATCATAATGGGAATATGACCATAAATGTGTTGAGCTGCATCAGCTTATTGATTTACCTAAGTCTTGTTTTGCTGCCCCTGGGTATTTCGATGATGCTCAACCTGCCCAATAGACCATGGCTTGATGAGCTTTCCTCAAGCCTTGCCATGATTGGCTTCAACATTATCCTAATTGAATTTTGGCTATCTGGCAGAGTCAAGCTGCTATCCAAGGTCTTGGGTATTGATTGGGTTTTGCAAGTTCACCAGTTGTTTGCCAGAACTGCTTTGGTG
>CALMBU010000039.1 GCA_937863045.1 uncultured Polynucleobacter sp.
GATTGGACTAACCAATACTATCACTCAGTTATTAGTTATATTCTTTTAATAACTAATGGGTAACATCCAACCGTCATCTTGATGACTTCTTTTTCCCAAAAAAAATGGCTGGTTACAACCAGCCATTTTCAGAGGATGGTGATAACTATTACTTAGCGCCGTCCAAAATCCATTTGATCACTGCTTTTGAATCAGCTTCGCTAATTGCAGCATTGCCTGGCATTGGAACTGGACCCCAAACGCCTGAGCCGCCAACTTTAACTTTCTTAGCCAACTTGTCAACAGCATCAGCTTGACCTTTGTATCTTGCAGCGATGTCTTTGTAAGAAGGGCCAACTACTTTTTTATCTACAGCGTGGCAACCCATACAAGCATTCTTGCTGGCGATTTCTTTTGAAGCAAATGCTGGTGCAGATACCATCAATGCAGATGCAACTAATGCGCTAATCAATTTCATGTGTTCTCTCCAATTGGTTACAAAACCTTACCCATGCGAAGCATAGAAAGTTTGCTTCAAATAGTTAAGGGGTATCAATACTTAGTAGTTAGGTAAATTCACTAAGTAATCAGCACCTAGGTTGTTATTTTAGCTAAACATTTTGGTTTTCGCACCATTAATTAATTTTGAATTTATCAACAGGTTTTTTGCCAAATTCACGGTAATTCTGATTGCTTGATCTAAATCATTGCTGTGTAGATTAAGACCAGTATCATCACCCATCATCAATCAATGTTTTTTCAGGAAAACCCAATGAATATGAGCTCTGCACCAAGAATATTTTTAGGTTTTGCTGCTATTTTTGGAGCCACTGGGGTGGTTGCGGGGGCTTATGGTGCACATGCTTTGTCCCAGCAAATCAGCCCTAATTTGGTGAATGTATTCCAAACGGCTGTTCTATATCAATTAATTCATGCGCTAGCGCTTTTGGGCATTGTTGCTTTGTTGAGCCAATCAGTATCTTCCAAGACATTGTTGATGGCCGCTGGTTTGATGGTCGCAGGGACCATCTTGTTTTCTGGCAGCTTGTATTTATTAGCGCTCAGTGCATGGCGGGTCGGCTTAATCACGCCTTTGGGAGGCTTCTTGCTGATTACGGCTTGGATTGTGCTGTTAATTGCTGCCTTCACGCACAAAAAACATTAAATGAGCAAATTTCCGTGAAAAAACTGAGCATTAATCCTAAAGAAATCACCTATAAATTGAAGGGAAATTAATTCTTGGATGTTTTAACTAAATCAATAATTTATGCTAGATTATCGCTATGAGAGTTGCTACCAAAGGTCGTTACGCAGTTATTGCCATGGTTGATTTAGCGAATCATTTCGCGAGTGATCAACCGAGCCAAACTTTGGCTTCAATCAGCGCAAGACAAAACGTTTCTTTGAGTTATTTGGAGCAGTTGTTTGCCAAGTTGCGTCATGCTGGCTTGGTTGACAGCATGAGAGGCCCTGGTGGCGGATACACGCTCGCCAGAAACCCAAATGAAATTTCTGTTGGTCAAATCATCATGGCTGTTGACGGCATCATGCCCGAGCAGAAAGATCAGCAATTGGCTTGCCACGCACTATGGGATACCTTGCATCAAGAGATGTTGGGTTACATGAACTCGGTGACTTTGTTGTCATTATTGGATCCGGCTAGCGCCAAAAAAATTGCTGCGGGCTTTAGGTCTGGCAATACACAATTTGAACAACTGTCCCAAGTGCAAAGCAAGAAGAGGGTCAGCAAGTCAGCAGAAATCAAAGCCGGCCCACGCGTAAAAGCCAAAAAGCAGCCAATCGTGAGCTCAGTGTTTAACTGGGGCTCTTATTTGCTCAAGAAAAAGAAAACGGTTTAATTAACTTCAAGACCCTTGCCAGCGCGGCGGTCTTTTTTCACCAAAAGCTTGAACACCTTCCTTGAAATCAGAGCTACCATAGCAGGCTTTGATCAAATCATCGCAGTCAGGTAGTTGATGTTGATGGATTCGGCTGATCGTCAACTTAGATGAGCGAATCGTCAATGGTGCCAAATTCATAAGCTTTTCAGCCATTGCTTTGGCAATTGATTCAAGCTCTGCGCTATCTGCCACTGTGTGAACGTAGCCAGAAGAGAGTAATTCATCTGCATTGATCAGCTCAGCCATCAGCAACATTCTTTTGAGTGTTGGAATGCCCAAGTGGGCCATCAATCTTGCAATATTGGTAGGTGACAAACAGTTACCAACTGTTTTAGCAATCGGAGCACCAAAGCGTGCGCTTGGATTGGCAAGTCTAAAATCACAAGCAGTTGCAATCGCTAGACCACCACCAACGGCTAAGCCGTCAACGATGGCAATGGTTGGCATGGGCAGTTGCTCTAGGGCATCAATGTGAAGGTCAATCAAGGCCTCATAGTCAATACCGTCTTGCCCATCCTGGAATGATTTAAATTGTTCAATATCAGTGCCTGAAACAAATGATTGACCGCCAACGCCACGCAAGATAACAGCTTTGATGGTTTTGTCATTGTGAAGTTTTTCACAAATGGCCTTGAGGTCGCTGTACATGGACCATGTCATGGCATTTCTGGCGGCAGGGCGATCAAAAGATACCCATGCAAACGCACCATCAATCTTTAGATGAACTTTGCCTGATGTGTCCGGGTTAGCTTTATTTGCGTCACTCATGAATCATTGCTCCACAGAAAACGCACCAGCTTGTTCAAAAGCTTTGATTTGATCTGCGCTGAAGCCCGCCTCTTGCAACACTTCATGGGTGTGCTCACCCAGCAAAGGAGGGTGGCGACGCACTTGCTGTGGCGTGCCTTGCATCTTCACAGCAAAGCCAATATTGGGCACCTTACCCTCTATTGGATGATCAATTTCCATCTTCATTTTTCGATGTTGACCATGCTCACTGGCAAACGCTCTTGGGTAATCCAAGATTGGACCCGCTGGAATGCCTTTGGCAAGCAATTCATCAATCCAAGCATCAGCATCTTTGGCAGCGAATGAATTCTCGAGTTCAGTGATGATGTATTCACGATTGGCTAAACGATCAGAGATTGTTTTGCAGCGTGCATCATTGAGTAAATCATCTCGTCCCAAAATCTCACACAGTTTTTGCCAGAGTTTGTTATTGGTGGCCCCCATCACAAAGTATTCATTCTTTGCTTTGACAGCTTGGTAAGGAGCGCTCATGCGATTGGCTGTGCCTAAGGCAACCGGTGGTTTACCGGTTCCCCAGTATTCAGCGGTATCCCAAATAGAAAATGCCAAAGCTGAATCAAATAGTGAAGCGTCGATGTATTGACCTTGCCCCGTATTTTTTGCGCCAATGTAAGCAGACAAAATGCCATAAGTGGCAAATAGGGCGCATCCGATATCAGCCACTGGAACGCCTGCCTTGACCGGTCTGCCATCACCGTGACCTGTCATCGCCATCACACCTGACATCGCTTGAGCCATCAAGTCAAATCCTGGACGATCTGCCCAAGGACCACTTTGGCCAAAGCCAGAGATGCTGGCATAAACCAAGCGTGGATTGATCTTGCTTAAAACTTCATATGAGACGCCTAGTTTTTTCATGACCCCTGGTCGATAGTTTTCAACCAAGATGTCGGCATCTTTGACTAATTCAAAAAGAATCTTTTTGCCCGCATCTGACTTGAGATTGATCGTGATGCTGCGTTTGTTACGGTTCATGTTTAAAAAGCCCATGCTGTCTGGGCCTTTCATTTTGAATCCCATCGCACCCCGAGTTTGATCCCCAGAACCTGGAGGTTCTATTTTGACCACATCAGCACCCATGTCCGCCAATAGCATGCAGGTATAGGGCCCAGCCATCACTTGACTGATGTCTAGAACCTTCACGCCCACCAGGGGCAGTGGGCGTGAAGATACTCCAGTTTGGGGTGACGTCATTACTCAGCCTTTACGTTCAACTCTTTAACAAGCTTAGAGTACTTGTTAAGTTCAGCTTTCAAGAAAGTTGAGAACTCATCAGGTGTTTGAGGACCAGCAGTTTGCAAACCTTGTGCATCCAAAGTTGCTTTGTTTTTTGGATCATTCAACGCAGCGCGAACCGCAGCATCAATTTTTGCAACCATGTCCTTAGGCATGTTTTTTGGACCCATCACTGAGTACCAGTTAGTCACTTCAAATCCTTTGATACCCACTTCATCAAATGTTGGAACATCTGGAAGAATGGATAAACGTTTTGGTGTTGAAATAGCCAAAGGCTTTAACTTGCCAGCACGAACGTGTGGCAATACTGGTGGCAAGGTGTCAAAGTTCATATTGATTTGACCAGCCAATAAGTCAATGATCGCCTGACCACTGCCTTTGTATGGCACGTGATTCATTTGAACCTTGGCAATCTTTGAGAACAAAGCGCCAGCCAAGTGTTGTGTACTGCCAATACCAGATGAACCATAAGTCATCTGTGCTGGATTGTTCTTGGCCAAGCTGATCAATTCAGGAACTGTTTTTGCTGGAATTGAAGGGTGCAATACCAAGATATTCGGTACATAGCCCACATAAGTGATTGGTGTGAAATCAGTTGCAGCATTGAATGGAACTTTCGCCATTACAAATGGAGCAATCGCATTTGAATTTGAATGACCCATGAGCAAGGTGTAGCCGTCTGCAGGAGCTTTGGCAACAATATCAGCACCGATCGTGCCAGCAGCACCAGATCTGTTTTCGATGATGATGTTTTGACCTAGGATCTCAATCATTTTTGGAGCTAATGCACGCGCCACAATGTCTGTGCCACCGCCTGGGGCAAAGCCCACCACCAAACGAATTGGTTTATTCGGCCAAGCTGCTTGAGCTAAAACTGGGGATGCCAGTACTGAAGTGGTTAGTGCTGCCACAGCTGTGGCAATAATTTTACGTCTTGTGTTCATGATCTCTCCTCGTTGAACAATGATGACTTCAGTTCTAAAACTTACCCTTACTTCTCTTGACAAAAAAACTACAAAAAATGAAAAACAAAAAAACAAAAAAACAAACAATAAAACTTATTCCAAATGCATTTCCAAAATTCGGGCCACGTGCAATGCTTCTCTATCAGCACCATCTTTGATTTGATGGCGGCAGCTTGACCCATCAGCTAGAACGATGGCGTTAGGTGCTTGGCGAATCGCAGGAAGTAATTGCATCTCTGCCATTTGTAACGACACTTGATGATGTTCACTCTCATAACCAAAGCTACCAGCCATGCCGCAGCATGATGATTCAATCAACTGTGGTTGAGCTTCTGGAATCATTTTGAGCAAAGTAATGATTGGTTTGACGGCATCGAATGATTTTTGATGGCAGTGACCATGTAATAAGATTTGTTGATCACAAGCCTTTAGTTTTGGAGCAAAGCGACCGGCGTTTGCTTCTGTTACTAAGAACTCTTCAAAGGTCTGACTGCCTTTCGCCAATGTCTTGGCTGAATCACCCAAGCCCATCACCAAGAACTCATCGCGCAAGGTCAAGATACAAGAGGGCTCTAAACCAATGATCGGGATATTCTTATTCGTATAGAGCGTGAAGGCATCCAATAACTCTTGAGCGCTGGCACGAGCCTCATTCACCATGCCGCTGGCCAAATAAGTTCTACCGCAGCAATAGTGACCTTGTTTTTTCTGTGGAATGTGAACGGTGTATCCGCTGGCCTCAAGCACATTGACGGCCGCTTTGATATTTTCAGTTTCAAAACAGCCGTTGAATGTGTCCGCCCACAAAACCACCGGTTTGGCGCTGGCAAATAAAGCTTCTTCAGTGCTGCCAATCATTGAGCGCCAAGCCGTATCGCGGCGCCAAGTTGGCAAGCTGCGTTT
>CALMBU010000040.1 GCA_937863045.1 uncultured Polynucleobacter sp.
ATGAAATACAAACCAGGATTGTCTTTGGACATCATGGTTTGACCATCTAGGGCTTTTGTATCAACACCCCCCAACATCACTTCGGCTTTCTTCCAGCCCAAGGTACCAGCAGGCTTCACCGCCCAATTGGTTAAAAGCTCTTTCAATGCTTGGCGATCTTTCTTGCCAACTTCAGCCCACTTGCGTCCCATTAAATTCTTTTGCTCAGCAAATGCTTTGGCCAAACGTTGCGGTAATACAGCGCCCAAAATATTTTCAGTGAGTTTTAAACGGTTGGCATCATCGTCAAACAACTCATCAATATCAATATCATTGAACCAGTTAATGTGTATGGCTTCGCCTTCATGCCAATAACTACTGCCCTGCAAGATCGCTGGACCGGATAGCCCTTTATGGGTGAGCAATAAATCTTCGTCAAACTGGCAGCTTCCATAGCGCTGAGACTTTGTTCCAGATTTCACTTTCACAGGAACACTCAAGCCAGACAATTCACTTAAATTGGCAAACTCATCTGATGTGAAGGACAAAGGCACTAGTGCAGGCCTGACGTTCACCACTGGGATACTGAATTGTTTTGCAACATCAAGAGCATAGTCTGTCGCACCAATCGCTGGCACAGGCAAGCCACCTGTGGCAATGACAACAGCTTTGGCTTTTTCAATACCGGCACCTGTTTCTAGCACCCAAGCATAACTTTCTGCAACCGCACCTACTTGATGATCTATTTTTTTAATGCCGGTGACTGTGACTGGGTGCTTGATGACCACACCACCCTTTTTACATTCTTCAAATAAAAGATCGATGATTTGTTTGGCGGACACATCGCAAAATAATTGACCTTTGTGCTTTTCATGGAATGGGATGTTGTAGCTCTTCACCAATTCTATAAAATCACTGGCCTTGTACCTAGATAGAGCACTTTTGACAAAGTTAGGGTTCATGGAAAGGAAGTTAGCTGGGGAGCTATTCACATTGGTGAAGTTACACCTACCGCCACCGCTGATTCTGATTTTTTCACCCAAAACTTCCGCATGGTCTAACACCAGCACCTTTTGACCCAATTGCCCTGCCACTCCAGCACAAAAAAGCCCAGCCGCACCGCCACCAATAACGATGGCATCCCACTCATTTGCTTGCTCGAATGACATTCATAACCTTCTATTTTTAATCAGTAATTTTGCTTAATTCCCACAACTTTAACCTGTATTTAGCGGGCTTTATTTCTTTAAGTTAGATTCAGCCCAGAAAAAAGGCAAAATAGCGGTTTACGCATAAAATCCCGAACACCTAACTAATTAGTCCCTGGAGATACTGTATGTCAGAGCAAAAAAAACCTAAGCGCATGAATGAGCGTTCTAGAACAATCACAGAAGGCGTGGCGCGCGCACCAAATAGATCGATGTATTACGCGATGGGTTATACAGATGCTGATTTTGACAATAAACCCATGGTTGGTATTGCCAACGGGCACTCCACAGTAACGCCCTGTAACAGTGGTTTACAGCGCCTTGTTAATGCCGCAGAAGCTGCATTAGAAGCTGCCGGTGGAAACTCACAAGTTTTTGGCACACCGACTATTTCAGATGGTATTGGTATGGGTACAGAGGGTATGAAGTACTCATTGGTTTCTCGCGAAGTAATCGCCGACTCAATCGAGACATGTGTGAACGGTCTTTGGCATGATGGCGTATTGGTTGTGGGTGGTTGCGACAAGAATATGCCAGGCGGCATGATGGCAATGGCTCGCACCAACGTCCCAAGTATTTATGTGTATGGCGGCACGATCAAGGCTGGCCATTACAAAGGTAAAGAACTGAACATTGTTTCAGCGTTTGAAGCCGTGGGTGAATTCACCTCTGGTCGTTTAAGTGAAGAAGACTTCAAGGGCATTGAGCAAAACTCATGCCCAAGCAGTGGTTCTTGTGGTGGTATGTACACAGCCAACACCATGAGCTCCTCTTTTGAAGCTCTCGGCATGAGTTTGCCGTATTCATCAACGATGTCAAACGTCGATCAAGAAAAAGTGGACAGTGCTGCGGAATCTGCACGTGTACTGGTTGAGGCTATCAGACTTGATCTAAAGCCGCGTGACATCATCACCAAGAAATCAATTGAAAATGCTGTGACAGTGATCATGGCAGTTGGTGGCTCAACCAATGCTGTTTTGCATTTCTTGGCGATTGCCAGCGCTGCCGAAGTTGAGTGGACCATCGATGACTTCGAAAGAATTCGTCGTCGCGTTCCGGTCATCGCTGACATGAAACCATCAGGCAAGTATTTAGCGCCAGATTTACACCAAGCTGGCGGTATCCCACAAGTCATGAAGATTTTATTGGATGGTGGTTTATTGCATGGCGACTGCATGACCATCACTGGCAAAACAATTGCTGAGACACTGAAAGATATTCCTTCAGTTCCTCGCGCCGACCAAGACGTGATCAAGACTTTGGCAAATCCTATCTATGCTCAAGGTCACCTTGCAATCTTGAAGGGTAATATCTCTCCGGAGGGTTGCGTAGCAAAAATCACTGGTCTTAAGAACCCAAGCATCACAGGACCTGCAAGAGTGTTTGATTCAGAAGACGACGCGATGGCAGCGATCATGGCTAACAAGATCAAGGCTGGTGATGTGATGGTGATTCGTTATGAGGGCCCTAAAGGTGGTCCTGGTATGCGCGAAATGCTAGCCCCTACCTCAGCGTTGGTTGGGCAAGGTTTGGGTGAGTCTGTAGGCCTTATCACCGACGGTCGCTTCTCTGGTGGCACATGGGGCATGGTGGTTGGTCACGTGGCTCCTGAAGCCTATGTGGGTGGCACGATTGCCTTGATCAATGATGGTGACTCAGTCACGATTGATGCTCATAAGCTATTGATACAGTTAAACGTGAGTGATGAAGAGATCGCTAAGCGTCGCGCTGCGTGGAAGCAACCTAAGCCACGTTACACCCGCGGTGTATTGGCAAAGTATGCACGCCTCGCAAGTTCAGCCAGCAAAGGTGCTGTGACTGACAGAAACTTGGATTAAGCATGCATCCATCGGTCAATCAGCATTGACTGGTAGTGAAAAGAAAAAGCCGCATGATTTGCGGCTTTTTCTTTTCTAGCGATGACTTATTGCTTACTTAGAATGACCATGTCCTGAATGGCCATGACCAGCAGGTCTCATATCCATCACCTGGAATGGAACTTCGACCTCACCCGCTTTTTCAAATCTAAGCTTTACCTTAAATGTTGAGCCTGGCTTTAGCTGCTCATTCAAGTCCATGAACATCAAGTGCAAACCGCCCGGTTTTAACTCAACCATGCCATTGGCTGGCACATCAATGCCTTTTACTTCACGCATTTTCATGACATTGCCGTCCATGACCATGGTGTGAAGTTCCATTGTTTTTGAAACTGATGACGATGCTGCCAAAAGCTTATCAGCGCCACCTTTATTTTCAATCTTCAAAAAACCCCCACTCATTTTTTGAGCTGGCACAGTGGCTCTTGCTTGAGGATTTTCAATCTTCAAGTTACCCACTCTCACTTCATTACTGGCAAAAGCCATGCTTGTCATGAATACTGATGCAAGCAATGCAGAACTGAATACTTTTTTCATGTGTTTCTCCTAAATTAAAAAATTACCAACTAAGTGTTTTAGTACCATCTTTGAACAAAGCATCGCCTGTTGTTTTGGGATTACCCATTTTGATGCCAGGAATTAAATCTGCCTCTGAAAATCCAAAATGTCTCAGGCACATTGGACACATAATGACTGTGCCACCCTTTGCAATCACATCAGCAATGATTTTTTGATGCTCAGCGAACTCTTTCGCGCCAGACTTAACTCCTATAAAAACACCCTTATCACTCAAGAATAAACTCAAGGGATGTCCATTTTCAAAATGATGTTTACTAAAACTTAAAGCCATTCTTGCTCTGTCAACATCATTGCTAGTTAGGCTAACAAACAAGGGGTCATTAGGGCCAGCAGTAGCCGATAAAGATAAAGCTGCAAATACTGCAAATACGATTGATCTGATGAATTTCATTTATTACTCTCATGAATCTTTTAAGAATGCACGTGCGCATTCCACTAACGGACAACTAAAAATAGTTGCCGACCTTAAGAATCAAACGAGTGAGGGAGGGGCCCTGGAGGGAAGTACAACCCAAGCAAATAATGGCTTAGGTGACTGATAGAAAAGTTGCGGATAAATATTACTATTCACTGGCTTTGCAAATGAAAGCTCTTGATTCAAAGGCGGTGCGTAAGTACCGTGAATCACGCACAAAGGACAATGCCCTCCTGACTGGGCCGACTCATCAGCATTGCCAGAAAGACTTAGATCAATGACGTGAGTCATTTTGACGCCAGTCGTAGTACATATCTCAATAGATATGTCTTGAACATTTTGAGTCGATGAAACTGCTTGGGACACCGTAGGCGCCACAGAGCTCATCAGCACCGCAGTAATTGCGATCCAATGTGATAAATGGCGTTTAAATGAAATTCCCATAAGAATTGATTTTATATGATTTATTAAAAAATCATAAAACTTAATGGCTTGAGATAAAGCTCAGGTTTCTTAACTTATAAAACTATTTACTCTTTTGCCTAAGCTTCACCGCCTGGTATCCGGCCTTTTCTTCAGCTGCTGTGCGTATTTTTCGAATCAGTTCACTGACTGCGCTGCGCTTAACCAAGCTCGGTGACATGGCCAAGAAATAGGTTTCATCACCCAAGGCTATAAAGTTCAATCCATATTCAATGGCAACACTTTTAAGACCGATTCCCACATCCGCTGTACCAGCCAAAATGGCTGTCGCAATCGCCGAGTGAGTGAATTCTTCGCGTTGGTAGCCTTTGATTTTTTGAGTTGGCAGGCCCTGGGCATCCAAAAGCTTATCCAACATCAATCGAGTGCCAGCACCTCTCTGACGATTGATAAAACGAATCTCAGGTCGGGCCAAATCTCTTAATTGTTTAATCCCCATCGGATTACCCTTGGCTACAATCAAACCTTGGCTGCGCCTCATGACTGGATAAGCTTGTATCCCCTCAGCAGATAAACGCTGACGAACCGCAGTGATACTGTCATCATCTGGCACGTGGAATCCTGCCAAATCAGCGTCACCTGACAATAATCGCTCTAATGCTTGACCAGAACCCATGGTTCGGAGCTCAAAAGCATTTACGCCTCGTACAGAGTCTTCCAGTATGGGATCGTTACTGGCACAAAATAACCATTTCTTATGATCATCGCTGTTTAAGTTCTCCAAATGAAGCTGCAATCTTTTCTCTTGCTCCTTGCTCACATGAGCAAACTCTTTATCGACCTCATCAACGATCGCCAGCAGGGTTTTGGCGGCCTCAGTCAAAGTTGAGCCATGACCCTTCACACTCATCAAAAGACGGCAATCCAGCTCTTTTTCAGCTGCTTTTAAGCGATTCCAAAGGGTTCGATAAGACATGTCCATGATTTCAGCGGCAGACTGCAAGGAACGCCCATCCTGCACGCCTCTTAGCAATCCAGCCACCCAACTCAGGTCTACCGGCTCGGTGTGAACTTTATGTTTTTTATGAATAAAAACATTGGGCTTAATCTTAATTTGCATATGAAATTCGTTACATATTGATATTGTTTTAATGATTGTTGATGATATAGCCATATTTACAAAGGAGACAAGATGAACCGACGTTTTATTTTAAAAATGAGTGCTTTGACTGTTTTGGCTTTTTCCACTATTGGACTGAGCCATGCTCAAAAGAGCATCACTCTTTCATCAACAACATCAACAGAGCAGTCAGGTCTTTTTAAGCACCTTCTTCCTGCTTTTGAGAAAAAAACTGGTATTCAGGTCAAGGTAGTGGCGGTGGGAACTGGCCAAGCTTTGGACATAGGTCGTCGCGGTGATGCTGACGTGGTCATGGTTCACGACAAAGTGGCTGAAGAAAAGTTCGTTTCTGAAGGTTTTGCTGAAAAACGCATTGAAGTCATGTACAACGACTTTGTTTTGATTGGCCCTAAAGCTGACCCAGCGAAGGCCAAAGGCAAGGATATCCAAGCAGCGCTTCAAAAAGTTGCCAGCTCAAAATCCACCTTCATTTCCAGGGGTGACAAAAGCGGTACTCATGCTGCAGAGCTTCGCTATTGGAAAGGTGCTGGCGTAGAAGTTTCAGCCACACAGACCTGGTACAAAGAAACAGGTTCAGGCATGGGTCCTGCTTTGAATACAGCTTCAGGCATGAATGGCTACATCCTATCTGATCGCGCTACTTGGTTGACCTTTAAGAACAGAGGTGATTTAGCCATTTTGGTTGAAGGAGATCCTAGACTTTTCAATCAATATGGTGTGATGTTAGTGAGCCCAAGCAAACACCCTCACGTTAAAAAAGCTGATGGCCAGGCATTCATCGATTGGATCATTTCAAGCGAAGGACAGCAAACCATTGCCAGCTATAAAGTTGAAGGTCAACAAAGCTTTTTCCCTAACGCCAAAAAATAATTTTTATTAGAAAAACTAATAAAGACTATTTGATTGCCGACCCTAATCGACCTCGCTTTCACGCGAGGTCGAAAAAACCATTAAGCTATCGCCATGTTATCGGCCTTTAATGATGCTTTTTCCCTTTTAGAATCACTCGATGCCAATTTACTTGGCATCGTGCTTCTTTCTTTACAGGTAAGCCTCACCGCTCTTTTGGTGGGCTGTCTGTTGGGTATGCCTTTGGGCGCATTTATTGCAATTCAAAATTTTCCAGGCAGACAAGGTCTGATTGTTGTTTTAAATAGTCTGATGGGCGTGCCCACCGTCATTGTGGGTGTTGTCATTTATTTGTTACTGTCACGCTCGGGGCCACTGGGTGAGCTGAATTGGTTATTCACACCCAAGGGCATGATCCTCGCCCAGTCTGTTTTAACCACACCCTTAATTGCAGCACTCACCCGCCAGATCATTGAAGATGGCTGGCGGATTCATGGTGAAACCATGTCAGCCTTGCGACTACCCATCGCTGCAAAACTTAAATGGTTGGTATGGGACTGTCGCTTTTCCTTATCAATTGCCTTGCTAGCAGGATTTGCTAGGGCGATTTCTGAAGTGGGTGCTGTCATGATTGTGGGCGGCAACATTGACCGTGTGACGCGCACCATGACCACTGCCATTGCTTTAGAAACCAGCAAAGGTGATTTACCTCTTGCCCTTGCCTTGGGTCTGGTCCTATTGGGCGTGGTTTTGCTGGCCAACTTAATGACATCCATCATCAAATCCTTTGCTGAGCGTCGCTATGGATAAAGACTTGATGATTGATTTAAAAGATATTGTGATTGAGCGAGATCAACGCAAGATCCTTTCTATTTCCGCCCAAATCCCAAGACAAGGCATCACTGCAGTGATCGGCCCAAATGGTTCGGGTAAAACCACCCTACTTAAACTTTTGCATGGTGCCATTGATGCAGATTCAGGTAGCTATAAGCCTGGCTCAGTTGACCTTGAGTCTGCATTGGTTTTGCATCACACCCCTCTCATCAAGGCGAGTGTTAGAACCAATATGGCCATTGTTAAAGATAGTTTGGGTAAACACAAAATCACAGAAGATGATATTGACCAAGCATTGGCTTCTGTAGGACTGACTCACCTTAAAAATCAATCCGCTTTGAAGTTATCTGCTGGCGAAAGACAGCGTCTGAGCTTAGCCAGAGCCAAGTGTCAACGCCCCAAGATGATTCTTTTAGACGAGCCCACAGCCAATCTAGACCCCAGCACCACAGAACAGGTAGAGGCCATCATTCAGCAAATGGCTGATGCTGGGTGTGGCGTCATCTTCACATCCCATCACTTGGGTCAAGTTCAAACATTGGCAGACCGGATCATTTTCTTAAACGAGGGCTTGTGCCTTGAAACAAGAAGCACACGAGACTTTTTCTGTCTCTTATACACATCTCCGAGCCCACGAGACAGGCAGAAATCTCG
>CALMBU010000041.1 GCA_937863045.1 uncultured Polynucleobacter sp.
AAAAATAACTGCGAAAAATAACTGCGGCAATTAAAAAGACGCTGTTGCCTTAGTCTCTAAAGTTATTAAAGTTCAGGGGCGCTTCTTCAACATCTTTGCGAAGCATTGCCATGGTTGTCTGAAGATCATCCCTCTTGGCGCCAGTCACACGCACTGCATCACCTTGAATGCTGGCTTGAACTTTGATCTTGCTGTCTTTGATGATGCGCACAATCTTCTTGGCAAGCTCAGTGCTGATACCTTTTTGAATCTCAACAATTTGCTTGAGTTTGTCGCCTGAAATCTTTTCAAGCTTGCCGTCTTTTAGAAAGCGCACATCCACATTGCGCTTGGCTAATTTGGCCAACAGCACGTCACGCACTTGTCGTAACTTAAAGTCATCGTCACCAAAAAGAGTGAGCTCTTCACCTTTGTGTTCGATTCTGGCATCTGATCCTTTGAAATCGAAACGTGTAGAAATTTCTTTATTGGCCTGCTCCAGAGCATTTTTTACTTCAATCATGTCTGGTTCACATACAACGTCAAATGAGGGCATGGGTCACCTAAAAATCAATTGAAAAGTTAATCACAGTTAAGATTGTGGCATGAAGATTGAATTAAATGCCACATTACGCGAACACAATACCTTTGGTTTTGATGTGTCTGCCCAATATTTGGTCCATTTGACCGAAGTGGTGGATGTGCCTGAATTGATTCAAAAAGCTCAAAAAGACAATCTCACTTGGCAAATCTTTGGTGGTGGCAGTAATTTGGTCCTAGCCAAAGACCTGCTTGGTTATACCGGTTTAATGGAAATCAAAGGGCGCCAACTTTTAAGAGAAACTTCCACTCATTTTTACATTGAAGCGATGGCAGGTGAATCTTGGCATGATTTGGTGCTTTGGTCTTTGGAGAATCACTACGATGGCTTGGAGAATTTAGCCCTGATTCCTGGAACCGTGGGCGCTGCGCCCATTCAAAATATCGGTGCCTATGGTTTGGAGTTGGCGCAAGTGTTTGACAGTCTTTGTGCTTTTGATACTTTGAGCAATAAGTTCATCAAATTATCTAAAGAGCAATGTGAGTTTTCATACAGAAACAGTATTTTTAAAAAACAAGCAGGACGTTATGTGATTGTTTCAGTTTGTTTTGCCTTACCCAAGGAGTGGCAAGCCAATCTTTCTTACGCAGAATTGAAAAAAGCCTTCCAAGATCAGGAAAACGTTTTAGCTAAAGATATCTTTGAAAAAGTATGTTCGATTCGCCAAGCTAAGTTGCCAGATCCTCAATTGATTGGTAATGCCGGTAGCTTTTTCCATAACCCGGTTGTGAGTTATCAGAAGCACCTGGAGCTAAAGAAACAATTTCCATTGTTGGTGAGCTACCCGACTGATGCAGGCAACCTTGAAAGCGACTGGAAGCTCGCTGCGGGTTGGTTGATTGATCAGTGTGGCTTCAAAGGACTGAGCCAAGGAAATGTGGGTGTTTATGAGAAGCAAGCCTTGGTCTTGGTCAACCATGGCGGTGGTACGGGACCTGAATTGCTTAAGTTAGCGGATAGCATCAAGCAAAAAGTCAAAGAAACATTTGGTGTTTCTTTAACCATTGAGCCGATCATTTATCAATGATCTAAGTGCCTATTCACCACCAAACAAAAAAGAATTTAATTGTTAAAGCAGTAGTAGCCAAAGCGGTAATGTGACTGCAGCCGCAATGGTCATGATGGAAATGCACACTGCTACCAATGTTCCATCCCCACCCATGCGATTGGCTAAAACATATGCAGTTGTTGCAGTTGGCATAGCAGCAAAAAGAACCACGCTGTTAAGTTGCGCTTGAGACAAGCCCATGTAGCGACCCAAAATGAGTGCCACGGCTGGCATGGCCAGTAATTTGATCGCACTCCAGTAGGCAATCAAAGCCCCATCTTTTTTACTTTGTATCCACATCAAGCCAGATCCAACGGTGAGAAGGCCCAGGCCAATCGATGCGGCACCCAAACGAGACATGCCAAGTGCAATTGGTTCCGGTAGTTTTAAGCCTAGAACATTGCTGATGAGACCTAAGGTGGTTGCAATGATCAAAGGATTTTTTAAGAGCTCTTTGAAAATGTGAGATTCAGAATTTTTTGCCAAGGCCCACACGGCAAAGCCATTTGCAACAGGCACAAAGCATCCAGTGGTGATCGCCATCAATGCCACACCTTCTTCACCCGCTAAACGACCGGCAGCAGCAAAGGCAATGTAAGAATTAAAGCGAAACGCCGTTTGAAAGCCTGATGACCAACTCACGGAAGATGGCTTGAAAATCCATTTGGCAGCAAAGCTAAGCGCCATGGCACTGAAAAAGGCCACAGCAGCGACCAGCAGCATATTGCTCGTGCCACCCCAGTCAAAGTGGGTTTGATTGATCGAATGAAACAAAAGGGCTGGGAAAAGAAGGTAATAAACGAGCTTTTCAACACTTTCCCAGACTGTTTTGTCTAAAGCTGTGTAGCGCACCAACAAGAAACCCAGCAAAATGAGCAGGAAGTCTGGGAGCAGTAAAAATGCAGTATTCACAGGGTCTCTTTTAGAATAAAAGCTCAATGGTAGTCAAAAAAACAACTTCTGGTAAAAAAACTGATATTGAAGAGCAATATCAGGATGATGCCCCCATGAGCAAAGTCTTGATCAGAAGCATGGAGGCCGTTGATATTTTCTGTGATGCTTGCTGGCTGGAGGACGGACTCTCTAAAAATACCCTGAGTGCCTACCGACAGGATTTGAATATTTTTTCTAAGTGGTTAGACGCTGATCGTCATAAGTTTATTTACGATGCCAACGCTGCTGATGTGATGGCTTATATCGCTCATCGACGATCAGATAAAGCTACAACAGCGAATCGTCGTTTGACAGTTTTGAGACGTTTTTATCGTTTAGGTATACGTAAGAATCTAATCAAAGCCGATCCTTGCCTCAATTTAAGAGCTGCGAAACAAGCACCACGTTTTCCGAAAACACTCAGTGAGTCTCAGGTTGAATCTTTGCTCGCCGCACCCGATTTGGATACCTCCTTAGGAATACGCGACAGAACCATGCTTGAGTTGATGTATGCCAGTGGTTTGCGGGTCTCAGAGATCGTTGCATTAAAAACCATAGAAGTTGGCCTAAATGAAGGTGTTGTCCGAGTGGTCAGCGGTAAAGGTGGTAAAGAGCGATTGGTGCCATTTGGCATGGAAGCTGCAAGCTGGTTAAAGAAGTACCTTGATGAATCAAGACCACAGCTTCTCAGCGCATCTAAGCAAAACTCTTCAAGTCAGTATTTGTTTTTAGCGCGTCATACGGGAGATGGTATGACGCGCCAAGCTTTTTGGCACATCATCAAGCGATACGCCACAATCGCTAACATCAATGTGCCTTTGTCACCGCACACACTGCGCCATGCCTTTGCCACTCATTTATTGAACCATGGTGCTGATTTACGTGTGGTGCAATTATTATTGGGGCATGCAGATATTTCAACAACTCAGATATACACTCACGTGGCACGCGAACGTTTAAAGAGTATTCATCAACAGCATCATCCAAGGGCAAGCATATGAGCCAATTCATATTCAGTGGTTTAGTGGTTTTAATGGCGTATTTGATCGGTTCTATTTCATTTGCGGTGGTTGTCAGCAAGCTCATGGGTTTGCCTGATCCTCATAGTTATGGCTCTGGTAATCCAGGGGCTACCAATGTATTGAGAACAGGTAGTAAGGCTGCCGCCGTTTTAACTCTTTTGGGCGATGCCGCTAAAGGATATGTGGCAGTGATTCTTGCCAGAGTTTTGGTGGGTGTTGATATTGATTCTTGGGTTTTGCCTGCGGTCGCCGTGGCTGCATTTTTAGGCCATGTGTTCCCGGTTTTTCATGGGTTGAAAGGTGGTAAGGGCGTCGCCACAGCCTTGGGTATTCTTTTAGCGATTAATTGGGTATTAGGCCTTACGACTTTATCAACTTGGTTGATCGTGGCAGTTTTCTTAAGATACTCATCTCTGGCAGCTTTGATTGCCGCATTGTTTGCCCCAGTTTATTTTGTGTTTTTGTTTGGTGTTCAGCCAATGGCCTTGGCAATTTTGATAATGAGTGCTTTATTGATTTGGCGCCATCAGTCAAACATTAAAAATTTACTGAATGGCACTGAGGGTCGTTTGGGTAAGAAGAAGTAATAAAGAGCGAATAAAGAATTAACAATGCATAAAAAAAGCCACTTAGTTGACTAAGTGGCTTTTTCTTAACTAGCTTTGGTTCAGCTGTTTTGATTCAATTTATTTAATGATTAAAACAGGTTGTTTAGATTGAGCCAATACTTGAGATGTCACAGAGCCCATGATGAGACTCATCAAAGAGCTGCGACCATGTGAACCCATCACAATCATTTCTGCTTTACCTGTCTTCGCCTCATCTAGGATGGTGTCAGCAACGTGACCAATCTTTTGCACTAGTTTGTAAGTGACTTTTGCTTTATCTAACTTAGCTGTTGCTGCTTTGATGGCTGCTTTGCTCTGATCGGCGTACCAGTCAGCGATTGATTTCTTGGAAATATATTGCGTAACTTCAGGTGGAATAACGTTTGGTTCAACATGCAAAACGATCAAGCCAGATCCTTTGCCTTCAAACATGGATGCATTTTTGATCAAATAATCAATTGCTTTGATGCTGTGCTTTGAGCCGTCAATCGATACAAGAACTTTCATAAAACTCCCTTAATTACTTATTTAATTTATTTAGTACTCCATTAAGCCATATTTATTGAATCTAATCAAAATGAATTTTTAACGCAGCAAGTTTCTTTTTGATTTTTTATTGAAACTGGTTCGATTAAATCAACACATCTTTGACTGCATATTGCTTCAGAGTTTCAAGGTCGATGAATTCAAGTGCGTTGATGTGAGTGCTTTCTAGTTGTATCAGGGGTGCGCAATTGGCTTCGAGAGCTTCTATCCAGCGATTCAAACACAAGCACCACTGATCACCAGCCGCTAAACCTGGAAACGACCATTCTGGTCGAGGCGTGATCAGGTCATTGCCTCTTTGAAGACTGAAT
>CALMBU010000042.1 GCA_937863045.1 uncultured Polynucleobacter sp.
AATCAAAGCACATCAATGACCTGATTGATCAAATCACCAAAGAGTTTTTAACTGTTGCAGAAAAAGAGGGCATTAGCATCAGTCATGAGCAAGCAGTCCTGGCCAATCAACAAATTGCCAAGACGATGACAAAACAAAAATCTTCCACTGCTCAAGATTTGATGAAATCTAAGAAAACTGAAATTGATTATTTGAATGGCTATATTGTTAGACGTGGTTTAGCGCATCAGATCCCAACACCAGCCAATCAAAGTGTGTATGCCTTGGTAAAAATGTTAGAGATGGCTTACTTAAACCATTGATGAGCTCAAACATTCTTTACTCCTATAGAAGGTGCCCTTATGCAATGAGGGCGCGAATGGCTTTGGCTTATGCGGGCATCGCCGTTGAAATACGAGAAATTTCTTTAAGAGAAAAGCCACCATCTTTATTGGCCATCTCTCCCAAGGGAACTGTGCCGGTCTTGCAAAGTGATGGTCTTGTGATTGAGCAAAGTTATGACATCATGAAATGGGCCCTGAGACAGTCTGATCCAGATCAGTGGCTTTGTGCAGAAACGGAAAGCTTGATTGATGGATGGGTGGCAAAAAATGACGGCCCTTTTAAAAAGCTCTTGGATCAATACAAGTACCCTGATAGGTACCCAGATATTCAGCTAGAAGAAACTTTGGCTCAAGCAATGGCATTGTTCTTGGGCCCGATCAATGAGCAGTTAAAGGCAAGCCCATATTTATTGGGGCCCAAGATCAGCTTGGCTGATATAGCCCTATTTCCTTTTGTGCGTCAGTTTGCAATGGTTGATCCTGATTGGTTTGATCAATCCGAACTTCTTTTTGTAAAACAATGGTTAAATGAAAGACTTGAGTCACCGTTGTTTATAAGTGTGATGCAAAAGTACCCAACTTGGCACGACACAACCCAGGAGTAGGCATGAAAAAATTTGTAGGTTTCTTATTTGTATTGGTTTTGCTTTTCTGCCTTTACACCTGGTTGGTTTTAACTTGGAGCTATTCAGTTGGTGAGCGCGCTGGGTATGTGCAAAAGTTTTCCAAAAAAGGCTGGCTGTGCAAAACCTGGGAGGGCGAGCTGGCAATGATCAATATGCCCGGAACTTTGAGTGAAAAATTTAACTTCACCGTTCATGATGAAACGGTGGTCAAAAAAATCAATGAAAGCATGGGTAAGCGCGTTTCATTGGTTTATGAAGAGCACGTGGGTATCCCAACGACCTGCTTTGGTGACACAGGCTATTTTGTCAAAGATATTTTGATTGTTGATTAACTACTTGGTCAGAATCAATTTTCTGTATTTGGTGATTCGCAGTCGATAGACTTCACCCTCATGAGCAATGTCTAGGTAATTAGACTTGCCCATCAATTCTTTGCTGTCAACCAGTTTAGTATTTGTTTTTTCTACCTCTCTTGTGGAGAAGTGATTATTTTCTTTAGTCATAAGACGCTCTTCTTTTGAAAGAAGACGCCATTCTAAAGCATCAAGTCAACACTCAAAATAGGGGTTAAGCCCTGAGTGATTCAGTTGGGTGATTCAAGTTTAGTGATTGGATGCTTTTTTCTTGTAAAGAAAGATGGCAACTTTGGCTAGGTAGATAACAATCAAGGTGCCAATCAAATCCCCGATAATCATCACACCCAAATGTTCAAAGAACGAACTTTCTTGATTGTGCAATGAGTACCATGCTTGATGCATGAGCGGACTGACAACAGAAAAAACAAAAACACAGTTAAGCAGTTGCTTGGCATCTAATTGTGAGAGGTCGCGACTTGAGCCCTTATCTGGAAAAACCAGCAGCTTAGCGATGTAGGGAGCAAGACCGCTGATAATCCCTGCCCCAATGCCTAAAACGGGATCTTCAAAGTAGAAGCCAAGACTGATGGCAATCGAGGCGATGGCAATGCCTATGGCACCGTTTTTGTCAAACAACAAAGTCAGCAATAGTCTTAATCCTGCTGGTAAAAAAACCCAAGAAACCCCAAGTGAAAAAGAAAAAGAGCCCATCACATAAGAGTTGATTAAAAAGCTTACCGCATAAAGAATGGCGGCAATACTGATCAGAACAGGACTTAGAAAAACAGAGGCAGACATTGGTGCAAATATAACAAATTGTTGAGTAATTTGTTACTTTAAACATTTAACTCAAATTTAATATTCTTTCCAAAATTTATGGTTACAATTTGATGCACGTAGTGTTCTACGTGCAACTATCCAACAATGATTGATAAGGAGCATCACTTGAATAAAGCAGAACTAATTTCCGCAATTGCAGAAGAATCTGAATTGTCAAAAGCCAAAGCTGAATTTGCATTGAATTCAGTTATGGAAAACATCAAGAAGGCTGTTACCAAGGGTGATAGCGTTCAGTTAATTGGTTTCGGTACTTTTGGTTCTGGTAAGCGTGCTGCTCGCATGGGCCGCAATCCAAAAACTGGCGAAGCAATCAAGATTGCTGCAGCCAAGACAGTTAAGTTTTCTGCAGGTAAAGCATTTAAAGATGCTGTGAATAAGCGCAAGAAGTAATTCGCTGATTTGCAATATCAAAAAGCCCAGCTTGTAGCTGGGCTTTTTTTATATCTCTTATGTCATCCGACAGATTGCTTCAATGGCCTCTAGCTTTGCACAAGCCTTCGGTGGCGATGAATGCTCATCAAAATACCGATGCCAATGCCCAGTGTCACCAGAGCAGTTCCACCATAGCTGATGAATGGTAGCGGTACGCCAACCACTGGTAAAAGGCCGCTGACCATGCCCATGTTAACGAAGGCGTAGGTGAAGAAAATCAAAGTCACAGCACCACCCAAAAGCCTTGTAAAGAGCGTTGGTGCATTTGATGAAATAGCGAGACCTCTTTGTATCAAGGCAACGAATAGACCAAGCAAAATGATATTGCCAAGCAATCCGAATTCTTCTGCAAAGACGGCAAAAATAAAATCAGTGTGCTTTTCTGGAATGAACTCTAAGTGTGCTTGAGTGCCATTGAGCCAGCCTTTGCCAAAAAGCCCACCAGAGCCAATCGCGATAATGGACTGAATCGTGTGAAAGCCTTTGCCAAGCGGATCTGAGCTCGGGTTTAAAAGCGTGCACACACGGTTTTTTTGGTACTCATGAAGGACGTACCATTTCACTTCTGGTTCGCAAATATAACCACCAAAAATGATGATCAATAAAATACCAACTGTGCCAGCCCCGACCACAGGAATGATGTACTTCCATGGAAAGCCCGCAAGAATGATGACGTAAAGACCAGATGCTAGAACCAATAATGCAGTTCCCAGGTCAGGCTGTCTGCCAATCAAGGCAACCGGCAGAATTAATAACAAAGCTGCCACACCATAATCCCAAGTTTTTAAGACGCCTTCACGACGCTGAAAGTACCAAGCTAACATCATGGGCATTGCAATCTTCATGATTTCTGAAGGCTGTATCACAATACCAACATCGACCCAGCGACGCGCACCTTTTCTGATCAGACCAAAAGCTGCCACCGCAAGAAGTAATGCAATGCCAATGGTGTAAATCCAAATCGCAGACTTTTCTAGCCACTTGGGCGGAACTCTAGAAACAATCAACATCACGCCAATCGACACAATCAGGTTGCGCGCTTGATCAACAAATTTGACATGAGTGCCGCTGGTGGCTGAAATAAATGTGATGATGCTAATCAACACAAGAGCCAAAACAATCAGACCCAGAGTTCTATCCAGACCCCGCCAAAGAAAATCAATCTTATGAATTAAGGAGCGTTTTTCCATTCCGGAACCTCCTTAGGCCAACGGCCCTCAAGATAATAATCAAGAGCACGCCTTGCAATAGGGGCTGCATGAGCAGCACCGAAGCCAGCATTTTCAACAATCATGGCAATCGCGATTTTTGGATTTTCTGCTGGAGCATAGACGACGTATAAGGCGTGGTCTCTTAAAAATTCAGGAGTTGCACCATGGTTATAGGTTTTGGCATTCAAGCTATAGACCTGTGCTGTACCAGTTTTACCAGCAGCGTTATAGCTGGCACCTTTGAACACCGCCGCAGATGTACCAAATTTATTAACGTCCACCATCGCTTTGGTGATCACGTCAATATTTTCTCTCTTTAGATCAATTTTGTAGCTTTCTTGAGGCGTGGTCAAAACACGATCTTTGGTGATCGGATTTTCAATTGATTTAACCAAGTGTGGTTTCATCACCACGCCTTGGTTCGCAAGATTGGCTGTAGCGTGAGCTAATTGCAGAATGGTGAAGCTGTTGTAACCCTGCCCAATACCCAAAGAAATGGTTTCACCCTCAAACCATTTTTGCTGCTCTGTTTTCTTGAATGCTTTTTCTTTCCAAGCGGTCGATGGCAGAATGCCTCGCGATTCACCTTCAAGATCGATGCCGGTGATTTGACCAAATCCAAGCGGTTTCATGAAGTCGTGCATAGGATTGACACCCATGTCACGAGCCAAGTGGTAGTAGTAAGTGTTACAGGAATCAATAATGGATTTGGCCATATCCACTGTGCCGTGACCACCTACCTTATCGTCTCTGAAGGTGTGATTGCCAAGAATGAAGTAGCCAGGATCCGCAATCGACTGGCTGGGAGTTCGCTTACCAGTTTCAAGGGCTGCCAGTGCCATGAATGGTTTATAGGTTGAGCCTGGCGCGTAGGTGCCTTTAAGAGGGCGATTGTAAAGAGGCTTTTCTGGAGACTCATTCAAGTCTTTCCAAGTGTTGGCATCAATACCTTCAACAAAATCATTGGGGTTGAAGTTAGGCTTAGAGACGAATGCAAGAATGTCGCCAGTTTGTGGCTCAATGGCCACAAATGCCCCACGTCTTTTTCCATAAAGCTGTTCAACCAAGTGTTGAAGCTTTATATCAACGGCTAGCACCAAATTTTTGCCAGGTGTTGAGGATGATGTGGACAGCGTTCTGACCGCTCTACCGCCAGCAGTGATTTCAACTTGTTCAAATCCTGGAGACCCTCTGAGTGCGCGCTCATAACTTTGCTCAACTCCAACCTTGCCAATGTAGGGCATGCCTAATAAATTGATATTTTTTCTTTGAGCCCAATCTTCATCCATGCTTTTGCTGGAATCTAATTCAGCAATTAATTTTTCACGATCTTTTTGTGAGACTCTGCCAATGTAGCCAATCAGGTGTGAGCCAAGCTCACCGTAAGGATATTGCCGAAACAAGCGTGCACGAATTTCGACCCCAGGAAATCTGAAGCGTTGTGCTGTGAATCTTGCTACCTCTACATCGCTGAGCAATGTTCTGACTGGGAAGGAATCAAATGTTTTTGATCCTGCCGCTAGCTTTAAAAAGTTGCGACGATCTTTGGCTTGAATATCAACGATTGTTGAGAGTTGATCGAGCAAATCATTCAAGTTAGTTTCAACTTGTGAGGGGTTTATCTCTAAGGTGTATGCAGAGTAGTTGCGCGCAATCACAATGCCATTGCGATCATAGATTAGGCCGCGATTGGCGGGCACAGGAATCAATGCAATGCGATTATTTTCTGCTGCAACAGAGTGCCGCTGATGCGTGACAACTTGAAGCCAAACAAATCTCAGTAAAAGTATTGAAAAACAAATCAATACAAAAATCATGGCAACAGAAAGTCGATCTTGAAATGACTTAACCGTTGGTTGGGAGTTATTAAATCGATTCATGGGCCGTCAATTAAATTGGACGGTTGAGGTCAACGTCGGTTGGCCTGCGTTGTGGTGCTAGCAATAGGAAAACCGCTACGGGCCATAGAAGAGCTTCAATAAAACCTGAGAATAGACTCGACCAAGCCCAGAATGGAATTTCACCGGTGGCGATCCAACGAATGATCAGCGGCCAAATTGAGGCTGAGATAAACAAAGGCAAGAGATGTAAAGCTTGTTGGGTGCGCGTAAAGCCCATCACACGCCTTTGCCAAAAAATACCAAAGTAAGCAACCAGTGGATACATGAATGCGTATTGGCCCAGCAAGTTGCCATTGTGAACATCCATGACCAAGCCCAAACAAAATGCCCAAATCACACCAACTTTTCTTGGTTGATGAATGGTCCAAAACACCAAGCAAATGAGCAACCAATCGGGCACCCATGGAGCATTACCTAGCGGCAAAAAGTTCAGCATGGTGGCCGCTAGCAAACTAAAGGCAATGAACAAAGAGCTTGCAGGACGAAGGATGTAGCCGCTTTCGATCATGGCTTACCTCTGTATAGGCGATTGGACTTGTTGTTGGATTCTTTGAGATTTATATTGGCTTCAGGCTTAGGACCAAATCCAGAGTCATAGAAAAGAATCATCACGTGACGAAAGCGATTCACGCCACCAATGGGCGAGCAGTAAACGTAGGCAAAATTTTTGTCGACGTTGCGCTCAATTTTATCGATGGTGGCCACTGCAAATCCTGGTGGGTAAATGCCATCAATGCCAGATGTCATGAGAACGTCGCCCACTTGCAAATCGCTCACGGCAGCCATGTGACGCAGCTCCAGTGGTTGACCCCTGCCATTGCCATGAAGAGCGCCTCTGAGTCCATTTCTAGCAACTTGAATAGGAATCACCATGTCTCTGTCATCCAACAAAGTCACTTCAGATTTATTTTCCATGACGCGCACCACTTGACCAACGATGCCTTGATGATCTGCGACTGCTTGACCAAGAGAAATGTTATCTGATGCACCGCGATCAATCACCACTCGCTGAGACATCGGGTTGGAAGGGCTGTAAAGGATTTGGGCAATCAAAATCTTAAAGCGCGCCTGCTCTTTGATGCCAATCAGTTGTCTCAATTGTGTATTTTCAGACATGAAAAGCTCTGACTGATTGGCCAAGAGTGTTAACTCAGCCACTCGCTTGGTGAGTAGCTCATTCTCAACTTCTAAAGAGCTTTTGCTGGTGAGATAGTCATAGCTAGCCACGATGGCATTTCTGGGCATCTGCATGGCATATTGAAATGGGGTGAGCAAGTAACTGGCAACCGAGCGCACCTCATTCAGTGCTTTTAATTGATGGTCCATGACCATCAATAAAGCGCTGACCAAAAGACAACCAGCCAGCTTGATGAGAGCTGGCGTGCCTTGTTTGAAGAGAGGAGGAGGGCTAAGCTGCAATTAAATCTCTCGCGCTGCTTAGCAAACTTATTCTTGTGAGAATACGCCGCCTAGCTTGTCCATGCGCTCAAGCGCAATGCCTGAACCTCTGACCACGCAGGTCAATGGATCTTCGGCAATATGAACAGGTAGGCCAGTTTCCTCAAGCAATAAGCGATCTAGGTCGCGAAGCAAAGCACCGCCACCAGTCAACATCATGCCGCGATCAGCAATGTCAGAAGCCAACTCTGGAGGTGTTTGCTCTAGGGCTACCTTCACGGCCGTCACAATTTGATTCAATGGATCGGTCAAGGCTTCTAGAATTTCATTGCTTGTTACTGTGAAACTGCGTGGAATACCTTCAGACAGGTTGCGACCACGAATTTCCATGTCTCTCACTTCTGAGCCTGGGAAGGCTGAACCAATCGTTTTCTTGATGGCTTCAGAGGTTTGCTCACCAATCAACATGCCGTAGTTACGGCGAATGTAGTTAATGATAGCTTCGTCGAATTTATCGCCACCAACACGGATAGAACCCTTGTAAACCATGCCGCCAAGGGACATCACGCCTACTTCAGTTGTGCCGCCGCCGATGTCCACCACCATTGAGCCAGAAGCCTCTGACACTGGTAAACCGGCGCCGATAGCGGCAGCCATTGGCTCTTCAATCAAATATACCTGTGAAGCGCCCGCACCCAAGGCAGATTCGCGAATCGCACGTCTTTCGACCTGTGTTGAGCCGCAAGGCACGCAAATGATGATTCTTGGGCTTGGTTTGAGCAATTTGGTCTCATGAACCATTTTGATGAATTGCTTGAGCATTTGCTCAGTGATCGTGAAATCAGCAATAACGCCATCTTTCATGGGGCGAATCGCCTCAATATTGCCTGGAACTCGACCAAGCATCTGCTTGGCTTCCTTGCCTACGGCTAAAATAGTCTTTTTGCCATTCGGACCGCCTTCTTGACGAATCGCCACAACCGACGGCTCATCAAGGACAATGCCCCTATCACGCATATAAATAAGGGTGTTTGCGGTACCCAAGTCAATGGCTAAATCATTAGAAAAGTAATTGCGAAAGAGACCAAACATAATATAAGTAGGAAAATAGATTAATAAATACGTTAATGAACCCTTTAATGATACCGTAGCAGGACAAATGAATCTCGAAGATGTTAAGCGCATAGCGCATTTATCCCATTTATCGCTCTCGGAAGACGAGGCCAAGGCCACTTTGGCCCAATTGCAGAAAGTCTTCCATTTGGTGGAGCAAATGCAAGCTGTTAATACCGATGGTATTGAGCCTTTGGCCCATCCAATTGAGCAAATCATGGCCATTGCCCAGCCATTGCGTGAAGATGTGGTCACCGAGCATGATCAAAGAGACGCTTTTTTAAAAAATGCGCCAGCGGAGCATGATGGTTTATTTCTTGTGCCGAAGGTGATCGAATGAGTTGGCACACCAAAACAATTGCAGAATTATCAAAATCACTTCACTCAAAAGAAGTGAGCAGCCAAGAGCTCGCGAATTATTTTTTAGCGCGCATTTCTCAGTCCGTAGAACTCAATGCATTTGTTGATGTGAACGTTGAGCAAACTTTATTGCAAGCCAAGGCGGCTGATGCTCAATTGGCCGATGGTTCTGCAACTGCTTTGACGGGTGTGCCGCTGGCACACAAAGATATTTTTGTTACCAAGCACTGGAAGACAACGGCCGGTTCAAAAATATTGAATAACTACATCAGTCCATTTGATGCCCACGTGGTGGCCGAACTTGGTGTGGGTCGTGCAGGCATGGTTTGTTTGGGCAAAGTCAACATGGATGAGTTCGCCATGGGATCTTCCAATGAAAGTGCTTATGCAGGCCCGACTAAAAATCCTTGGGATATCACGCGAGTGCCTGGCGGTTCTTCAGGTGGCTCTGCCGCAGCGATTGCTGCGGGTTTAGCACCCGCTTCAACAGGAACTGACACAGGCGGATCGATTCGTCAGCCGGCAGCTTTTTGCGGCATCACCGGCATCAAGCCGACCTATGGCCGAGTTTCACGTTACGGCATGATTGCTTATGCATCTTCTCTTGATCAAGCGGGCCCTATGGCAAAGACAGCAGAGGATTGCGCCATCATGCTCAACGCCATGGCAGGACATGATGCGAAAGATTCCACCTGTTTGGATCGTGCCAAAGAAGATTACACAAAAGCACTTGGTAAAACATGGTCAGGTGAACCAGGTTTGCCTCTCAAGGGTTTAAGGGTTGGATTACCTAAGGAGTATTTTGGCGATGGTTTGAATGCAGATGTCAGAACTGCTGTGGATGCTGCCATTGATCAATTGAAGAAAATGGGCGCCGAGTGCGTTGCAGTATCACTTCCAAAAACAGAGTTGTCGATTCCGGTTTATTACGTCTTGGCTCCTGCAGAAGCATCGAGTAATTTGAGTCGTTTTGATGGTGTTCGTTATGGTCATCGCGCCGCAGAGTACAGCGATTTATCAGACATGTACAAGCGTTCAAGATCAGAAGGTTTTGGGGCAGAAGTAAAACGCAGGATCATGATTGGTGCCTATGTTTTATCGCACGGTTATTACGATGCATATTATTTAAAGGCGCAGAGAATTCGTCGCATCATTGCGCAAGATTTTCAAAATGCATTCGATACATGCGACATCATCGCAGGACCCGTTGCGCCGAATGTTGCCGGTAAGCTCGGTGAAAAAGTTTCAGATCCAACACAAATGTATTTGGAAGACATCTACACGCTTTCACCAAATTTGGCAGGATTGCCAGCGATGAGTGTGCCTTGTGGTTTTGGCAATCATGGCATGCCAGTTGGCTTGCAGTTGATTGGCAATTACTTCTCAGAAGCTGCCCTACTTCAAGTGGCGCACGCTTATCAACAAGAAACCAATTGGCATCAAGCGCAGTCACCGTTTGCAGTGAAAGGTGGTGCGTGATGAAATGGGAAGTCGTGATTGGCATGGAAACCCATGCACAACTGAGAACCAATTCAAAAATATTCAGTGGCGCATCAATTGAGTTCGGTGCCGAGCCAAATAGACAAGCATGTGCGGTTGATTTGGCCTTGCCAGGTGTTTTGCCTGTCTTGAATAAGGGTGCGGTTGCCCATGCGATTCGTTTTGGTTTAGCGGTTGGAGCTCACATTGCGCCCATGAGTATTTTTGCGCGCAAGAATTATTTCTATCCTGACTTGCCTAAGGGTTATCAAATCAGTCAATTTGAAATCCCAGTCGTGCAAGGTGGCAAGGTTCACATTGTTTTAGATGGTGAGGCTAAAACTGTTCAACTGACCAGAGCTCATTTAGAAGAGGATGCTGGCAAATCTTTGCATGAAGATTTTCGAGGTCCTCATGGCGAGCCGTCCAGCGGGATTGATTTGAATCGCGCAGGCACGCCTTTGCTTGAGATCGTCACAGAACCGGACATGAGAAGTGCCGCCGAAGCTGTTGCTTATGCAAAAGCATTGCACAGTTTGGTGGTTTGGTTGGGCGTTTGCGATGGCAATATGCAAGAGGGCTCTTTCCGTTGCGATGCCAACGTTTCAGTCAGACCTGTTGGCCAAAAAGAATATGGCACCCGCTGCGAAATCAAAAACTTGAACTCTTTCCGCTTTTTAGAAGAGGCGATTCAATACGAAGTTCGTCGTCAAATTGAATTGATCGAAGATGGTGGCAGGGTTGTTCAAGAAACGCGACTATACGATCCAGACAAAAAAGAAACACGCAGCATGCGCAGCAAGGAAGACGCGAACGACTATCGCTATTTCCCAGACCCTGATTTGTTGCCATTGATGATTTCTGAAGAATGGATTGCCAAAGAGCGTTCTGAAATGACAGAATTGCCAGCTCAAAAATCTGAGCGCTGGCAGTCTGAATTTGGTTTATCTGCCTATGATTGTCAGGTCTTGACCCAAGAGCGCGCTACGGCTGATTTTTATGAAGACCTTCTTAAGCAGATTGGCAAAGATCAAGCAAAAGCAGCAGCTAATTTGATGACTGGTGAATTTGCTTCTGCCCTGAATAAAGAAGGTATCAGTGCCGCACAATCACCACTGAATGCTTCTCAGTTAGCCAAATTAATTCAACGCATTGCCGATGGCACGATTTCTAACAAAATTGCCAAAGAAATTTTTACGGCCATGTGGGATGAAAAAGCCTCGGACCTTGATGCTGTTGATCGCATCATCGAGGCAAAAGGTCTCAAGCAGATCAGTGACAGTGGTGCCTTGGAGGCGATCATTGATCAGGTCTTGGCAGCCAATCAAAAGTCGGTAGAGGAATTCCGCGCCGGCAAAGAGAAGGCGTTCAATGCTTTGATTGGTCAAATCATGAAAGCCACACAGGGCAAGGCCAATCCACAGCAAGTCAATAAATTACTAACGGACAAGTTGAATCAATCATGACAGAAGCAAACAATCAAACAGCTGAGCAACAAGAGCGCGAAGCTTTGGTGGCAGAGTGGCTTTTAGCGACCCCAGGTTTTTTTGAAAGACATGCTGATTTATTGGGAGAAATTCAATTAAAGAATCCTCATGGTGATCGCGCTATTTCTTTGCAAGAGCGCCAGCTGGGTGTTTTACGCCAACAAAACCAGGCCTTGAATCAACGCCTTTCAGACATGCTGCGCTTTGGTAGTCAAAATGATAAAACTCAGGGCTTGATGATTCAGTGGTTGGCAAATTTATTGTCTGCCAAATCTGAAACTGATGTTCGTGCTGCCATCACTTCTGGATTGGCCAAAATTTTTGACATTGAGCAGGTTGAGTTGATCGACGGTGAGAATGATAATTTTTGTGGTTCAGCGGAACAGGCCGGCGATGCTATCAAGGCTCATTTGAATGAAGAGATTAAGAGTCTTGCCCTTGTTAATTTGTCGCCCTTAAAAGTTCAAATATTGCTTGCTAGTCGCAATGTCGAAAAGTTCACATCTGACATGGGCCGCGTTTACTTGGATCAAATCGGCGAACTCGCTTTAGCAGCATTAACCCGTTCAAAAGAATAGGATTGACCCAATCATGAAGTCATTGCTCGCGCAAGAATACCTGCGTGAACTTCATGTGGTCAGGCAGGTATCTCAGCACACGATTGCTGCCTATACAAAAGACCTTGATTATTTGTTGGCCAGACTTGATGAGCAAGGACTTGAGCTAGCGGATGTCACATCAGATCAAGTGCGCTCTTGGGTTGTAAAGCTCCACTCTCAGGGGCAAGCCTCAAGAAGCATTGCAAGGATGTTGTCGGCTTGGAGAGGTTTTTATTTGTGGTTGGCCAATCAAAAAGGCTTGGTCAATAAAAGTCCTTTGAGTGATATCAAAGCGCCCAAACGAAACAAGCCTTTACCCAAAGCGCTGTCTGTTGAGCAAGCGATCAATTTGGTGGAGAGTGCCAATAAAGAAAGTATTCAAGCAGATGATTTTTTAAGAGCAAGAGATCGAGCGATTGTTGAATTACTGTATTCGTCTGGCTTGCGCTTGTCTGAATTGCTGGGCATTGATTTGAACCCAACCGAAACCAAAGAATATGCCTCTGCTGGCTGGATTGATTTTGAAGCTGGTGAAGTGATGGTCTTGGGTAAAGGTAAAAAAAGAAGAACGGTGCCTGTTGGTGAGGCGGCTCTTCATGCCTTGAAAGAGTGGTTGGTGGTGCGCGCCAATCACGCATCAACGGAAAAAGACGTGGTTCAAGCTTTGTTTATCAATAAACAAGGTAAGCGAGCTTCAGCGAGAACCATTCAGCAACATTTGGCGGCGCTAGCCGTCAAAGCGGGCTTGCCCACGCATGTACACCCGCACATGCTCAGACATAGTTTTGCCAGCCACGTTCTACAATCATCAGGTGATTTGCGTGCGGTTCAAGAAATGCTGGGCCATGCAAGCATTACCAGTACGCAAATTTATACCGCTTTGGATTTTCAGCATTTGGCCCAAGCCTATGACTTGGCCCATCCAAGAGCTAAAAATAAGAAGAGTCAATAATGCAAGCAAGCATCACATTAAAAGCCGGTAAAGAGCGCCCACTCCTAAGAAGACATCCTTGGGTGTATTCGAATGCGATTGAGCGAGTGGATGGCAAGATTTATCCTGGCGCCACAGTTCAAGTGTTGGCGCATGATGGCAAGTTCGTTGCCAAGGGTCTTTACAGTCCAACATCTCAAATCAGGGTGCGAGTACTGACTTGGGATGAAGCTAAAACAATTGATCATGCTTTTTTTAAAGAGCGTATTTCTAAAGCGCTTGCGCACAGAGCGCAGTGGATCAAAAACACCAACGCGATTCGTTTGATTTTTGGCGAGAGCGACGGCCTTCCAGGTTTGGTGGTTGATCAGTACGCAGATACTTTGGTGTGCCAGTTTTTATTTGTTGGCATGGAGCATTGGAAAGAAGCGATCGTTCAGGCCTTGGTTCAGCAAACAGCTTGTAAAACAGTTGTTGAGCGATCTGATGCCGCCGTTCGAGCTCGTGAAGGTCTTGAGCCACAGATTGGTGCGCTGCATGGTCAGATGCCAGGGGCCCCCATCAATGTGAATGAGTGCGGAGTTTTATACAGCGTTGACGTGGTGCATGGTCATAAAACTGGTTTCTATATTGACCAAAGAGATAGTCGACATCTTTTAAGTGAGTTATCCAAAGATAAAGAAGTGTTGAATATGTTTTGCTATACCGGCGGCTTTTCTTTAGCGGCATTAAAAGGCGGTGCAAAGCATGTGACTTCAGTTGATTCTTCTGGTGAAGCTTTGGCGATGGCGCAAAGACAAATGTTGTTGAATGGTTTTGATGAGTCACGCGCCACATGGATTGATTCAGATGCTTTTGCGGTGTTGACGCAATTAAGAAAAGAAGAGAAGCAATTCGACATCGTTGTTTTAGATCCGCCCAAATTTGCTCCATCCTCCCATCATTTGGACAAGGCTTTGCGTGCGTACAAAGAAATCAATCGTGCCGGCATGCAACTCTTAAAACCGGGCGGCTTGCTGTTCACGTTTTCTTGCTCTGGTGCAGTTGATTCAGCATTATTTGAAAGAACCATTGCGATGGCCAGTGCTGAGGCAATGGCGCACTCAGGCAATACCTCGATGGACTTTAGGCTGATGCAACGCTTATCTTCTGGAGCAGACCACCCACTTTTGACAAGTTTCCCTGAAGGGGATTACTTAAAGGGCTTGTTGCTTCAGAGGCTATAGCCATCTGTGCCCGATAGGCTCATAATTAATAGATTACACAAGGATGCAATCATGGCTTTGATACCAGTAACAATTCTTTCCGGTTTTTTGGGTAGCGGCAAAACAACATTACTCAAACATATTCTTCATGAAAATCATGGCAAAAAAATTGCTGTGATTGAAAACGAGTTTGGTGAAGAGAATATCGATAATGATATTTTGATTCAGGACAGTGATGAGCAAATTGTTCAGATGAGCAATGGCTGTGTTTGCTGCACGATTCGCGGAGACTTGGTTAAAGCCCTGAACGACTTATTTGAGTCTCGCAAAGACAAGAAGATTCACTTTGATCGCGTGGTGATTGAAACCACTGGAGTGGCTAATCCTGGCCCAGTGGCGCAAACATTCTTCATGGATGATGAAATTGCAAGCCACTATATTCTGGATGCCATTGTGACCTTGGTAGATGCCAAGCATGGTAACCAGCAATTGGATCAGCACGAAGAAGCCCAGCAGCAAGTTGGTTTTGCCGATAGAATTTTTATCACCAAAACAGACTTGGTCGATGCAAAAGCAGTTGATCAGTTAAAGCATCGTTTGATGCACATGAATCCTCGTGCGCCAATCACGGGCATTACGCAAGGCACCGTGTCTTTGGACCAGGTGCTTGATTTGCGTGGTTTCAATTTAAACGACAAGCTTGATATTGACCCACATTTTTTAGAGCAAGATGATCATGACCACGAAAATTGTGGCCACGACCATCATGAGCATGGCCCAGACTGTGACCATGGGCACGACCATCAGCATGCCCACCAGCATGTTCAGCCTGTGCAATTCATGAAAAAGACCCATACAGACAAAATTCAATCCTTTGTCTTCAGAAGTGATCGACCGTTTGACTCACAAAAACTTGAAGACTTTTTGGGCGGTATTTTGTCCGTATTTGGGGCTAAGATGTTGAGATATAAGGGTGTTTTATATATCAAGGGCGGCGCACGCAAGGTGATCATTCAGGGCGTTCATGAAATGATGGGCTCCGATATGGGCGCGCCTTGGGGTAAAGATAAAAAAGAAACCAGGATGGTTTTCATTGGAATTGATCTACCAAAAGATGTTTTATTGGATGGCCTTGAAACATGTTTGGTGTAATCTTTCTAGATTAGAGTAGAATCCGCGCCCTGAGCTCTTATAAAAATTAAGGGGTATTGCGGCGCAAAAATACCTTGTAAAGAGATTGCAAGAGTTTTAAATTTAGTGAAGTAAGAACAAAGTCCCGAAAGGACAGGAAATGAGCAAGAAAGTATTAACTGAAGCAGATATCGTAAAAATGCCTGAAAAGGATTATATGAATGCTGCTCAACTAGAATTTTTCAAAGCGAAGCTATTGGCTTTGAAAGCTGATCTTTTGCTGCACGCAAACGAGACCACTGAGCACCTTCGTGAAAACGTTTTGGTTCCAGATCCAGCCGATCGCGCGACGATTGAAGAAGAGCATGCTTTGGAGTTGCGCACGCGCGACCGAGAGCGCAAGCTTCTTAAGAAAGTAGAGCAATCTTTATTGAGCATTGAGTCTGGTGACTATGGTTGGTGCGAAGAAACTGGTGAACCAATCGGTGTTCCACGTTTATTAGCCCGTCCAACAGCCAATTTATCTTTAGAGGCACAAGAGCGCCGAGAACTACGCCAAAAGTTGTTTGGTAACTAATAAATCATTTGGTGCTTAAGCCCCGCACGATTACTCTTTTATTTTTCCTTGTCATGGGCCTGTTTGTGGCTCAGTGGCAAGGTTTTAGCCATGGCATTGCGCATGGTTTAGCAGTAACTCAGTCTGTACCCTCAGATGATGTGGGACAAACAGAGCAAGCCAGCCATGCAAAACAGCAGGATGGTTGTCACGATCATCAAGCCAAACACCATCATGCTCACAATGGCCATCAGTCTGAAGGCAAGCATCATTGCGCTGCTTATGATTCTCAAACATTGAGCATGGCTTTACCGGCGCTTCCACTGAGTTTGCCAGTCATTGATAAAACCAATGCTGCAATCAACAGCTACACAACATATCAGGCTTCAATCGAAGCCTATCGACCTTTTGATGTCAGAGGCCCGCCTAATTCCTAAGCATTGAACTTTACTCACGCCACGCGCGTGATCTTTATTCATGTTTAGGAGAAACACATGCAAGTCTTTATGCGCACTGCTTTCAGTGCAGCGGCTGTTGCCGCTTTATCAGTTTCATTTGCTCACGCTCAACAAACTTTATCGCCCGTGGTGGTCAGCGCCAATCCTCTTGGCTCAGACATCAATGACTTGATCACACCGGTCAGTGTTTTGCGCGGTGATCAGTTAACGCAAAATCAATCAAGTACTTTAGGTCAAACTTTGAATCAATTGCCTGGTGTTAGCTCATCAGACTTTGGTCCTAATTCCAGCCGTCCAGTGATACGTGGTTTAGATGGCGATCGTATTCGCATCATGAACAACGGCTCCGCCAGCATGGATGTTTCTGGTTTGTCATACGACCATGCTGTTGCAATAGAGCCTCTGTTGGTTGAGCAAATTGAAGTGGTTCGTGGCCCAGCTGCTTTGCAATATGGCGGCAGTGCCATTGGTGGAGCTGTCAACGTGATTGATAACCGCATACCTAAAGCACCTGTTAAGGGTGTGCACGGTCGCGGAGAATTGCGTGCGGGCGGCGCTGAATCAGAGCGTGCGGCCGCTGGTGTGGTGACTGTTGGTGACGGCCGTTTTGCACTTCATATTGATGGCGCCGATCGAAAGACCGATGACTTAAAAGTGCCTAAGCAAGCAGGACGTGGAGAAGCAATTAATCAGGGTAGATTGCTTAACAGTAATTCTGACCAACAGTCAGGAGCAATTGGCGCATCTTTAACGGGTGACCATGGTTATCTTGGAATCTCTCTTGATAGTTACAAGAATGATTACGGCACAGGTTTGTTTGAGGAGAATGAATTAGCAAACCCAAAACGAATCAAACTCAAACAAGATCGAGTCACGCTCGCTGGTGAACAAAGAAATCTTGGTGGCAAGATGGGCCCACTTGAATCAATCAGAGGTTCATTCAGTTCAACGGATTACAAACATGAAGAGTTAGCTGGTGGCGCAGTTGAGTCAACCTTTAAAAACAAGGGATGGGATAGTCGCATTGAAGGCACTCACTTGCCCATCCAAACTTCCTTAGGATCTTTAAGGGGGGCTTGGGGTATACAGGGCTCTGAGTCTAAGTTTTCAGCAACTGGCTCCGATGGGCATGGCACCTTCGTACCAAATGCAAAAACTGATAGCAAAGCATTGTTTGTTTTTGAAGAGTTATCTTTTGCTCCAGGCAAGGCTGTGAATGCAGGCTTCCGTTATGAAG
>CALMBU010000043.1 GCA_937863045.1 uncultured Polynucleobacter sp.
CTTACTCAAAAGAAGGCTGTACGATTTTTGTCAAGTTAAGACAATTTCATCCAGATGATTCCTCAACCATCAGAATCGATACCAACAATACTGCTTGGTATCCGGGGCTGGTCCCTGGACTATCGGTGATGCCCTTGCATGAATTCGATGGCGTGGGCACAGCTCTTGTGCGGTGGGCTCCTAACACCGTCTTTAATCCACACGTTCACCCGGGTGGAGAGGAGATACTGGTTTTAGAGGGCGTCTTTCATGATGAGCACGGCTCATACCCAAGTGGCACATGGATCAGAAGCCCCAGATACAGCAAGCACACCCCCTTCACCAAAGCAGAGGGTGCGCTCATCTATGTCAAGACCGGACATTTAAATCACAAGCTTGAATCAATATCAATCTAAATACTATCTTCTAGCAACCACACGAAGGTTTGGGTCATTATTGATAAAACCAATCATCTCAGAACCCTTCAGCTCTCCTTTGAAGGTGTACTTTTTTGATTTGTGCATGAATTCAAACTCAATTTGATTGCCTCGAATTCGGCCATCTTCAAAGGTAACAGGCCGTCTGCTTCCCTGTTCTAGAGTTCCGTCAAAAAACTGTTGCTTTTGCAAAATTTGAAGATTGACCGTTTCAATTCCTAGCAAACCAGTAAAGCGCCAAGCACCATCAATGTTGGCTGGCACAATCCACAAATAAGCGACTTCACCATTTGAAATTTTGACTTGTTGATCAGCCACCCATGACTCAATGTGGAAGGTATTTGAAACCACGCGCGTACCCGGTTTCATTTTTAAAATCTTAGGCATTAACTTTAAATTCAAGTTATTGCCTAAATACAAGGTCAGGACTGTGGCTTTAGAAAAATCTTCAACGAAGATATCACCTTGCTTGAGCTCGACAAGATCGACGACCTTGGCTCTTTCAGCGTTTCGCTTTGATAGCTCGACCAAATCACGGTTGTATTCAATGCCAACCGCACGGACCTTGTACTTCTTAGCCGCCTCAATCGGAATCACGCCATCACCTGATCCAAGGTCATAAACAATGTCACCCGGGACCACTTTTGCAATCGCCAACATTTCATGGGCCATCTCTACCTTGGTGGGCACCCACATCACATCCTTGCCGTGAGAGGCCATCTGAAGATGAAACTTTTCATCGCCATAATTCTTTGTCGCACAGCCCAGTAATACAAAAGAGCTGAGAGCTGCAAAAGTCATGCGCAAAACTGTTTTTGAAATCACGTCAGTCAACTTTCTTATCACGTTGAAAAAGCATCATCGAACATATTTAACTTAAACAAGTCATCCGTAGTGTACAGGGGCAAATTACCCTATAGATGGCTTGGGAAACTTTAATACGAAAAGTCTGGTGCTAGCATTTAACTTTCGGTATTCTGCACCTTTCCATTTCAACTAACTACCCCTTGAATATTTACTGGATATCACTCTTATTGGCAGGTTTATTAGAGATTGGCTGGCCGCTAGGTCTAAAGCTGGCCGGCCTCCCCAATATGAAAGTATGGGGCATTGCTTTGGCTCTTATTTGCATGACACTCAGCGGCCTACTGCTTTGGTTTTCTCTTAAAGAAATTCCGATTGGAACAGCCTATGCAATCTGGACCTCTATCGGAGCTGCTGGCACATTCACGATTGGTGTGCTGGTTTTTGGAGACCCCAACATTCCGATTCGCTGGGTGGGTGTTGCCCTCATACTACTTGGGGTCATTTTTCTAAAGATGGGTTAAGTCTGCCCAGGCTTTAAATAAGAACTCTAGATTTTTCATTCATCAATAAAACCGCTTTTCTATTGATGTTTTTTCAGTACCGTAAGCGATTGATCTAATTACGGTATATTTTGTCTATAGATAACCTTAGAAAAAAGTTTTGATACATGCCACATGACGTAGGCCTCATCGCCATTCTTGCCGCTGGATTTAGCATGGCCCTGATTCTGGGGTTTGCTGTTACTTATTTAAAAATGCCGCCCTTGGTTGGCTACTTATTAGCAGGCGTTCTCATTGGTCCCGCCACACCAGGCTTCGTTGCTGATGTTGGCTTATCCATGCAATTGGCTGAAATTGGCGTGATGCTACTCATGTTTGGTGTTGGCTTGCATTTTTCTATTGGCGACTTGATGTCTGTCAAAAAAATTGCCATCCCTGGAGCTCTCTTCCAAATGTTGGTTGCAACAGTGCTCGGTTTTTTTGTTGCAAATCATTGGGGCTGGTCTTTATTAGGCTCCATAGTATTTGGCTTAAGTCTATCTGTTGCAAGTACGGTTGTTCTCTTGCGCGCATTAGAAGATAAAGGTCTTTTGAATACGTCCAATGGCAAGATTGCAATAGGCTGGCTGGTTGTCGAAGATTTGGTCATGGTCTTGGCTTTGGTTCTTCTTCCAGTATTAGCTGAATTACTGCAAACCGATGGAATCCACGCCGCCAGTGGCAACTTCACCGAATTACTCAAGCCCATAGGCATTACTTTGGCCAAAGTGGGTGCATTCATCGTACTCATGTTGGTCATTGGTAAAAGATTGCTACCAAAAATCTTATGGTTGGTAGCAAAAAATGGTTCTAGAGAATTATTCACTTTGGCGGTCATTGCTTCTGCCATTGGCATTGCTTTCTTAGCAGCGAAGATCTTTGATGTTTCTTTTGCTTTAGGAGCATTCTTCGCGGGCATGATGCTCGGAGAATCTAAATTAAGCAAAAGAGCCGCTGATGAGTCTCTCCCATTAAGGGATGCCTTTGCTGTGCTCTTCTTCGTATCCGTGGGCATGCTGTTTGATCCACAAATCTTGTGGCAAGAACCGCTTAAATTACTTATTGTCGTTTTTATTATTCTTATTGGAAAAACATTGGCCGCCATGGCCCTTGTTTTACTCTTCAGATACCCACTCAATACAGCTGCCACAGTTGGTATCAGCTTGGCCCAAATCGGAGAGTTCTCTTTCATTCTTGCTGGAATGGGTTTGGCCATGAACATCATTCCAAATGATGCTTATAGTCTGATACTTGCAGGCGCCATCATTTCAATTGCACTTAATTCATTCTTGTTTGACAGCATTGCACCCTTGATCAATTGGGCCAGAAAGCGCTCATCTCTTGCAAGAGAATTAGATCAACGCATGGATCCCCTTGCATTACTACCTGAATCTACTCAGCAATCATTGCTGACTGGCCAAGTGGTGATTGTGGGTCATGGTCGAGTAGGTAAGAGGGTTCTTGAAAAATTAAGAGCTCAGGGCATCTCTTGTGTGGTTGCCGAAAAGGATAGCTAGCTTGTTGAAGATTTAAGAAAAATCGGAACTCCAGCAGTATCGGGTGATGCATCAGATCCATTCGTGCTGATTCAAGCTCATATTGCCAATGCTGCCGTCTTAGTGATTGCTTCTCAAGACTCTATTGATATCAGCAAAATGGTGGAAACAGCGAGAACACTTAATCCGAAGATAGTTATCTTTATACGTGCAAGAGACAGTGAACAAATTGAGATTTATAGCAAAGAAGGCTGGGGTCAATCTTTCACGCCTGAGGATGAATTGGCCAATCGCTTTTACACAGAAGTTCTGAAAGAGCTCAGGCAGCCCTCTTAAGCTTAAGCAGGCATTTACCAAACCTCACAAAAAATCCCACTTAGTGATACAGTCAATCTAGATTAAAAATCTGGGAGAGACTTTGTGCCGACCTATACAGTGACCTACTCAAACGTTACACTTAGTAACTCTCAGTTAGAAAATATCGCTCAGGCCATCACAAGCACTCATAACGAATGTACTGGTGCCAATACTTATTTTGCTCAAGTGATTTTCCAAGAAACGCTCTCAGGTAAACATTTCATGGGCGGCAAACCGGTTCATCATCCCCAAGTCTTTTTACATGGCCAGATTAGAGCAGGGCGAACGCCTGCTCTCAAAGAAAAACTTATTTTGGGTATGCGCGAAGCGCTCATCAAAAATTCCGGATTAAACCAAGATCAAGTTTGGATTTACTTAATTGATCTAGTCCCAGAGCAGATGATTGAGTATGGCGAGATTCTTCCGCCATCAGGAAAAGAAAGTGAATGGTTTGCTAATCTACCCAGCGAATTACAAACAAAGCTAAAGGCTCTAGAAAAATAGCTCAGTAAAAGTTT
>CALMBU010000044.1 GCA_937863045.1 uncultured Polynucleobacter sp.
CTTTTGGTATCTGGCAAATAGCAAACGATGCCATCACCGTTGGTATGTTGACGGCATGCTTGGCCTACATCGGACGTTTTTACACGCGCCTAGATTCTATGAGCCGCATTGTTGCCTTCACACAGCAGGCTGCCACAGCGTCTAAACGTATTTTTGATATTTTGGATCATGTGTCCAGTGTTCCAGAGCCTAGTCAGCCAGTGAAGCTAACAAAAGTACAGGGTCTCATCGAGTTAAACAATGTCGGCTTCAGATACGGTAATCGCTCTGTCACACGAGGGATTAACTTAAAGATTGCTCCCGGTGAAATGATTGGCTTGGTTGGGCACAGTGGTTCTGGTAAGAGCACCTTGGTCAATTTAATTTGTCGTTTTTATGACGCTGCCGAAGGTACGATTCGTTTGGATGGTGTGGATATTCGCTCAATCGCTGTTGCTGACTACCGCAGGAACATTGGTTTGGTGCTACAAGAACCGTTTTTATTCTTTGGCACGATCGCTGAAAACATTGCCTACGGTAAACCTAACGCCACTCGGGCAGAGATCATCTCTGCTGCACGTGCAGCTCACGCCCATGAATTCATTCTAAGACTGCCGCATGGCTATGACTCTTTGGTGGGTGAGAGAGGTCAATCTTTGTCAGGCGGTGAAAGACAACGTATTTCAATTGCAAGAGCTTTATTGATTGATCCTCAGATCTTGATTCTGGATGAGGCAACCTCATCAGTGGACAGTACGACTGAAAAAGAGATACAGAAAGCTTTGGATAATTTAGTCAAAGGACGCACCACGATTGCTATTGCTCACCGTTTATCAACGCTGCGCAAAGCAGATCGATTGATTGTCTTGGATAGAGGTCAAATCATTGAGCAGGGTGGACATGATCAATTGATGTCTTTGGGGGGCGTCTACCGCCGGATGTATGACACTCAAGCAAGGCAAGCCATGGATGCCGTTGATGCAGAATTAGGTGTTAAGCTAGGGTCGACAGTAGAAGCAAGATCCGAGATGGGCAATGGATAATTCGATGAAAAAATTCACCTTATCAAAAAACACCTTTGGTCAGTTATGCCTTGAGACTGAGGCCGGTCAGTTTCATGAACAAGTCCTGCCAGTCAAAGCTTTCCCAATCAGTTTGCCTGGAGAGTGCATTGCAATTGTTGACCGTGATGGTCATGAGTTAGTTTGGTTAGACGACTTAAATGAAGTCAGCGCTGATAACCAGAGCATCATCAAACAAGAGCTTGCTAACAGAGAATTCATGCCTGTTTTGACAAGAATATCTGAGGTTTCTTCATTTGCAACCCCCAGCACATGGGCGGTTGAAACCAGCAGGGGCGCCACTCAATTTGTTTTAAAGGGCGAGGAAGATATTCGCCGTATCAGTAAAGACACGTATTTAATTTCTGATAATCATGGTGTTCAATACCTGTTAGAGAATATTCAGCTATTGGACAAGCATAGCCGTAGATTGTTGGATAGATTCTTATAAAAACAATGACAGCAAATCAAACCAATATTCACTTTGAGTCTCGTGGGATTGAGTTTGTTGTTAATAGCCCTGATGAAGCAAAGCACATACAGGCCAGTATGCAAAAGCATCTGGAAGCCTTGCAGTTATGGCAACACGTAGATGCTGTTTCCTTGACCAGTAATGGCGCCTACCAATCGACCTATAAGCTAAAAGAGAGCTCCAGAGAACATTGGGCGCCAGCTTGGGATACCACTCGCCTGTATTCCACCATGGGCATTGATAGTCAAAAAAATACCAAAGATTTGGATAAAGAAATCTTGGTTGCAATGTTGATGACACCAATCCCGTTTGCTTTTCCTAGTTTTGATGAATTGGTATCGGCAATCAGTATTCGCCATTTTGTGGTGAATGCTGGTTTTAAGGCGGCGCTCAACTTTGACACCGAAGCTGCTGAAAGACCGGTTGACTATTGGCATTACGATGAAGTTGCAGGATTTTTACTGAACAAAGGCCAGTCAATCATTGAGGGCTTGATCACGGCCACCCAGCCACCCAATGTTAAAGAAGCCTATTCTTTCTCTTGTTATCGAGCGACTGAGTATGTATTGCTGCTGGGTATAGCGCAAGAGCTTAAAAACGTGAACGCGGATTTGTTAAAAAAACTTGAATCACGCTCTGAGCGACGTGCGATTCGTTCAGGTGAATTCCATGAAGTTTTTCTTAAAGAATATGGCACCTTAGATAATCCATTCCCCATGAAGTATTACGTGCCCGGGGATCGGGTGTGGTTCCGTAATCCGGATGATCGCTCATCAGATATTTCTGGGTATGAGGGATCTTGGGTCATCTATCTAGGGCATAACTTGTTCACCAATTTTTGGAAAAGAGATCAACCATTCAGCCTAGAAACAAAGTGTGTAGAGGTATATCACTGGAAAGATGGGGCCTTTATTGGTGATGATGGCGAATTGCAGATGAATGAGGAGATTGTTGAGTCCTGCGTTAAGCAATCATTGGCGGACCCAATTAAGTATCAGATGATCATTGATCGAATGATGTGCTACCGAGATCCTCAAGGCGTTTATAAAGATGGAGGATGCATCGACGCATCGAGAGAGTCACCACGCTATGTACGCCCATCAACATCAGATTTAAATTTTTCTGATTAATTAAAAATTTCTTTTAATTTCCCTTAAATACCTCGAATAATTGGATTACTTCCTTGTAGGAATTTTCTGATTTGTTTGTAGGAAACTTCCTATTTTGTTGTAAGAAAAATTCTGAGATTAATCTCACACCCTCATGTTTATTGGGCGCAAGAAATTTCGCATTATCACTTTTATTACATTAAATATTTCAAGCATTTCTAGCCCATATACAAGCGCTTGATTGCCTCCTATTCTGCCTGTTCAAATTTTTGAATGACACAGTAGAGGTGAAAAATGGTTCATGACAATCATGGATTAAAAAGAAGTCTTCAGCCACGACATATTCGTCTTATGGCTTTGGGTTCAACAATTGGTGTTGGATTATTTTTAGGGTCAGCCACGGCCATCCAGTTGGCAGGGCCATCCATCATGCTGGGATATGTCCTGGCTGGATTGGTGGCATTCATTGTTCTAAGAGCTTTGGGTGAGATGGCCGTGCATGAGCCTGTCGCAGGATCGTTTGCTCATTACGCTGGCAAATACATCGGTCCTTTGGCGGGTTATCTGGTTGGTTGGGGGTATTGGACTTACTGGATTGTGGTGGGCTTGGCCGAAGTCACTGCCGTCGGCATCTACATGATGATGTGGTTCCCAGATGTCCCTCAATGGGTATGGGCCTTATCTTCATTGTTGGCCATGGGAGGTATTAACTTTGTCGCCGTGAAGGTTTTTGGCGAATTCGAGTTTTGGTTCTCACTCATCAAGGTGGTTGCGATTGTGACAATGATTGCGATGGGTTGCGGCATGATTTTCTTTGGTCTTGGTGTGGGCGGTGAGCCGATTGGTATCGCTAACCTTTGGCAGCATGGTGGATTTTTCCCTAATGGGGTGAGTGGCTTCTTGTTGTCACTTCAAATGGTTTTATTTGCCTATGTTGGGATTGAAATGATTGGCTTGTCAGCTGGTGAAGCTGAAAACCCAACAAAGACGATTCCTATGGCGATAGATTCATTGGCATGGCGCATATTGATCTTTTACGTGGGTGCTTTGTTTGTTATTTTGGCCATCTTCCCTTGGCATCAAGTCGGTCAGCAAGGCAGTCCATTTGTTGCGATGTTTGAAAGCATCGGCTTAAGAGAGGCCGCTGGCATCATCAATTTTGTGGTGATCACAGCAGCACTGTCTTCTTGCAATGCGGGCATATTCAGTGGTGGTCGATTGCTTTTGGGCCTATCAAAAATTGGTAATGCCCCTCAAGCATTGGGTGA
>CALMBU010000045.1 GCA_937863045.1 uncultured Polynucleobacter sp.
TTGATCACTTTAAGCGCATCAACGATCAATACGGTCATATGGTTGGCGATACAGTCTTGAAGAACTTATCTTTGTTCTGCCAGCTGAAATTAAGAGATATTGATGTGTTTGGTAGATTTGGCGGGGAAGAATTTTTGGTTGGCTGCCCCGAAACTGATGCCAAAGCTGCCTATGAGATTGCTGAACGTTTGCGTGATGCGATTGCAAAACACCCCTTTGCAACAGTCGACGGCAAAGAGATCTACTTGACGGTGAGTATTGGTATATCTGTGTTTGATCCAAAACAAGATCATCAAGATCTCATGGATCTTTTGATGGATCAACATATTGAACATGCAGATAAAGCGATGTACTTCGCTAAAAATGCCGGCAGAAATCAAGTGAAGTTATTTGATGAGGAAATGCTGCTTAAAAGTTGAGTGATTCTTGGTTGATCTTTCATCAAACCACAGGAAACTCATAGCTATCTTGCCTGAATAGCTTTAAACAAGCATCTACCACCCGCTCATCAAACAAGCTTCCCTTACCACTCTCAACTTCACCAAGCGCCTTATCAATGCCCAAGGCTGGGCGGTAAGGTCGATTGTGTGACATGGCTTCAACGGTATCAGCCACGGCCAAGATTCTGGCTTCAATGATGATGCTGTCACCTTTGAGCTGATTCGGGTAACCAGTACCATTCATCCTCTCATGATGCTGATAAATAGTTTGGGCCAAAGGCCATTCGAAGTTAATTTCCTTGACGATGTTAAATCCGGACTGCGCATGCCTATGAAGAGCTTCGACTTCGAAGGACTCCAAGGGAATTGGTTTGGTGAGTATTTCAGCAGGCACACCAATTTTGCCAATGTCATGGATCAAGGCACTTAATTTAAGTCCTTCCACCACATGAATCGGCAGGTTCATTTCAGTAGCAATCGCCACACATAAATTCGCTACACGCAATTGATGTTGATAAGTGTATGGATCACGAGCCACGATGACTTTGGTCAAGGCATCAACCACCTGATACATATTCAGAGCCAAGGCTTGTTGGTATCTGATCAAAGCACTTTCAGCATTTTTTCTATCGGTGATATCTCTGATATTGCACTGAATGACCCGCTCACCATTCACGCCATAGGCATTACTCACGAATTCAACGCTGATGATTTTTCCAGCTTTGGTACGCAGTGGTAAATCGCTGTACTTGATGTATCCCTCTTTCTTGAGGGTTGCAAAGGCTCTGACCGAGGCCAATTTATCGACCATAGCGCCGATTTCCCAAAGCTCCATGCCAATCAACTCTTCTTTGCTGTAGCCCAGCATTTCGATCAGATAGGGGTTCACATCTTGAATCCGCCCATTCTCAAAGTCTAAGATCAAAATGCCGTCGTAGGCAGTTTCAAATAAGCGTCGATAACGCAGATTGGTTTCTTGTGGAGTGATTGGTGCCATATCTCATCTTCGGCTGATGAGATGTTTTTGTCAATGAATACTTTTGAGGCAGGTCAATGGCAACTGCATTAAATCCTAGCCTTTAAGCAGGCCTGAATTTTCTTCTACTTCTGTTTCAATTTCTTCCCAAGTACTGTCACCTAATTTCTTGACCGTTAACTTGAAGGTCCAGTGCTCTGGCACGCCACAGGTCCACTCATCAGGTCCCGTCTGAATCAAGACATTGGTTTGTTGACGGTGATCGAAGTACAAGTGATAAATCTTGCCATGCAATGGGTTGAATGAGAACTTGGCAGCGTGTACTTGCTCTGTGACATCAAGCCTTGATTGCAAAGCTTTGGCTTGTTTCATCAAGACATTGGCTTGCTCCATGATGCGGTCGTATTCATGCTTGGCATTCTGACGAGCCACATTGACAGCTTTGTCTTTTTCTTCAGTGACTTTGATGGGCGCGAAGACAGGTGACCCCACTTCCATGGGATATTCAATACTGGCATGTCTGGCTGGATCGGTATCTTCAATGCGCATTTGAAACCTCGTGTTGTCTCGCTTTATTAGCTTTATTAGCTTTATTCGCTTTATTCGCTTTTTTGCCAATAATTTGGCGTTTTTATAATTATAAGAACTTTAAAGATTTATTGCTGAAGCCCCTAAGAGTCAGTAGAGGGCTTTTTATCTTGGTTTGAATCAGGTGCTGGACTGGTGATTGGCTTGAGCGGTGGATGGCACATTTTTTCACCGTCCCATACTTGACCACACCAACACTCACCCTGAGGGTTGATGATGCAGACTCCTGAACCACAACAGCGCTTATCTGTACTCAACTTAGACTCCATTCTTTGATCTCTGTTGGCCAATAAACAATCGCCAAAAACAACTTATTAGTGATATTAATCTTTTTTATTCGGTCTTGCTTATGCTTGCTCAAGGAATCAAATCCTTCGGTTCATTAAGCCTTTGCATCACTGACAAGCAAGAATGGGGAAAATCCTATACATTGGTACTAGATTTCAATTAAAGCCATCAAAGGATTAGTTTCAATGGATTTTGACAACCTGCTTGGCTTCATTGCAGCCACCATCACCACCGCTGCTTTTATCCCGCAAACCTACCGATCAATCACGACGAGAGATTTATCGGGTATTTCATTGGGCATGTATGCCACGTTTACTTTTGGCATCATCCTTTGGATCATTTACGGTGTGTTGATTGGCAGTGGTCCGATCTTGGTGGCAAACATCATCACCTTTGGTTTATCAGCCACTATTTTGTATTTAAAGATTCAGCACCTGATGGCACATCGCCAAGGTGATCTTAATAAGGCCAATCATCATGAGTGAAGCAAAGCCAAGTAAACAACAAGCTATTTCTGAAGTGATTCGTGCACGCCTGAAAGCCAAGCAAGTGCGTTTTCATGCCAATGACAATATTGCTGAGCACATTGAACCCGGCGAACTCGAGGGCTTGGTGGATGAGGTGTCAGAAAAAGTCCAAGCTTTGCTTGAAAGCTTGGTGATTGATACAGAGAACGATCACAACACCAAAAATACCAGCCGTCGTGTGGCAAAGATGTATGTGAATGAGG
>CALMBU010000046.1 GCA_937863045.1 uncultured Polynucleobacter sp.
AAGGTCAGCCACGCTTCAAACCACCTTTCCCAGCCAGTTTTGGTTTGTATGGCAAACCAACCACGATCAATAACACTGAAACATTTGCAGCAGTGCCATTCATTTTTAAAGTGGGTGGTGAGGCTTATGCCAAGTTAGGTAAGCCTAACAATGGTGGCACTAAGATTTTCTCAATCTCTGGCGACGTCGAGCGTCCTGGTAACTATGAGATTCCATTGGGCACACCCTTTGCTACTCTTTTAGAGTTGGCTGGTGGGATGCGCGGTGGTAAAAAAATCAAAGCAGTGATCCCTGGTGGTTCATCAGCTCCGGTCATTCCAGGTGCAATGATGATGGACACAGACATGGACTATGACGGCATTGCTAAAGCAGGCTCAATGTTGGGTTCGGGCGCTGTGATCGTGATGGATGAGACGCGTTGCATGGTGAAGTCATTGTTGCGCTTGTCTTATTTCTATCACGAAGAATCATGTGGACAGTGCACGCCATGCCGTGAGGGCACCGGTTGGTTGTGGCGCATCGTGAATCGCATTGAACACGGCGAAGGTCGTCCAGAAGACTTAGATCTTTTGAACGATGTTGCTGCGAATATTCAAGGTAGAACAATTTGTGCATTGGGTGATGCTGCGGCGATGCCTGTGCGGGGCATGTTGAAGCATTACATGGATGAGTTTGCGTATCACGTTGAGCACAAGCGTTGCATTGTGCCGGCTTACGTTTAAGCATTCAAAGAGATCGACAGGAAAATAAGATGGTTGAAATCGAAATTGATGGCAAAACGGTAGAAATCCAACAGGGTTCTATGGTGATGGATGCGGCTAAGAAAATTGGCACGCACATCCCTCATTTTTGTTATCACAAGAAGTTATCGATTGCGGCTAACTGTCGCATGTGTTTGGTTGAGGTTGAAAAAGCTCCTAAACCATTGCCTGCTTGTGCAACACCAGTGACGCCTGGCATGAAAGTGTTCACGCATTCAGAAAAAGCAGTGCAAGCACAAAAATCAGTGATGGAATTTTTATTGATCAACCATCCTTTGGATTGCCCAATTTGCGATCAAGGTGGTGAGTGTCAATTGCAAGACTTGGCTGTGGGTTACGGTAAAACCACATCACGTTACGATGAAGAAAAGCGTGTGGTCTTCCACAAGAATGTGGGCCCATTGATTTCAATGGAAGAGATGAGCCGTTGTATTCACTGCACACGCTGTGTTCGTTTTGGTCAAGAGATTGCTGGTGTGATGGAGTTGGGTATGCTCAACCGTGGTGAGCATTCAGAAATCACGTCATTCGTTGGTAAGACCGTTGACTCAGAATTGTCTGGCAACATGATCGATCTATGCCCAGTGGGTGCTTTGACCAGCAAACCATTCCGTTATTCAGCACGTACTTGGGAATTGGGCCGTAAGCGCTCTGTGAGCCCGCATGATGCCTTGGGTTCTAACGTGGTGATGCAAACCAAAGCAAATCAAGTATTGCGCACAGTGCCTTTAGAAAACGAAGCCATCAATGAATGCTGGATCAGTGATAAGGATCGCTTTGCTTATGAAGGTTTGAATAGCAAAGACCGTTTGAAAAATCCAATGGTCAAGCAAGACAATCAATGGATTGAGACAGACTGGGAGTCTGCGCTAGATTACGTGGCACGTTCTTTGTCATCGATCAAAGAAGACCATGGCTCTGATGCCATCGCTGCTTTGGCTCACCCGATTTCAAGTGTTGAAGAGTTATACCTTCTTAAGACACTCATGACTGGTTTGGGTTCTGACAATACTGAAACACGCTTGCGTGCTCAAGACGTGAGTGGTGCAGCCACAGCACCATGGTTAGGTATGAAGATTGCTGATGTGAGCCAATTACAAAGAGCTTTCTTCATCGGCAGTTTCTTGCGCAAAGATCAACCTTTGTTGGCAGCCAGAGTTCGCACGGCCACCAAGCGTGGTTTGAAGGTGACTCGTTTGGGTGCGAGCACCGAAGACTGGTTGATGCCAGTGGTTGCCAGCGCTCAAGTTTCACCAGCAAATTGGCCTGCTGAATTAGCTGGCGTTGCAGCAGCAGTTGCTCAAGCCAAGGGCGTGAGTGCTCCAAGCAATGCTGCTATCAGTGCTCAAGCAAAGGCCATTGCTGATAGCTTGTTGAGTGGTGAGCGCAAAGCCGTGTTCTTAGGTGCCGCTGCCATGGCTCACCCACAGTTCGCACAATTACACGCTTATGCACAATTCATTGCCAAGCAAACAGAAGCAACTTTGGGATTCTTGCCAGAAGGCGGTAATGCCGTTGGCGCGCACATCGTTAAAGCTGTTTCTGCATCAGGTATCAATGGCTTGATGGCGAAAAATCTCAAAGCAGTGTTGCTCATGAATATTGAGCCAGGCGCAGACTTGATTGATCCGCAGTTGGCCAAGCAGACTCTTGCAAAAGCTGGCACCGTGATTGCGATGACTGCTTTTGACAGTGCTGAACTTCGTGAAGTAGCGGATGTTCTACTGCCTATCACGCCATACACAGAAACTTCTGGCAGCTTTATCAATTTAGAAGGCAGCTTGCAAACCGCGCAAGCTGTGGTCAAACCTTTGGGCTCAGCTCGACCTGCATGGAAAGTGCTGCGCGTGCTTGGTAATTTGATGAACTTGGATGGTTTCTACTTCAACAGTTCAGACGAGGTTTTGGATGAAGCCGTTCCTAAGAACTTTGCTGAGCAGTTAAACAACGCCACATCAGCTACTCCAGCAATCACCAGCACCTTCACGCCAGCGATTGAGCGTTTGGCAGATGTGACGATTCATTCAACAGATGCAATTGTGCGTCGTGCCCCTGGTTTGCAGTTGACACAAGATGCTAAGAAAGCCATGAAGTTGGGTGTACCAACAGATCTCATGATGCAACTTCAACTGAAAGAGGGTGATGTTGTGCGTGTGACTCAAGCCGGATCTTCGGTGAATATGCCAGTAACTGAAGAGCGTGCATTGACCAGTGGCGTTGTCAGACTTTCTGCAGGCACAGCATTCAGTGCCCAATTGGGTGGAATGTTTGGTCAATTATCTGTGGAGCGCGTATGACCGACTTTATTCAGACAATCAATACCCACGGTTTAGCCCTCTTCGGTGAGATGGCATGGCCCATCGTTTGGACCTTGATGAAGATTGTGACCATCGTTCTACCGATGTTTGCTTGCGTGGCTTATTTGACTCTGTGGGAACGTAAGTTAATTGGTTGGATGCACGTTCGTTTAGGACCTAATCGTGTGGGTCCTTTTGGCTTGTTGCAGCCAATCGCTGATGCTCTTAAGTTATTGCTCAAAGAAGTCATTATTCCAAGCAAGGCTAGCAAAGTTTTATACATCGTGGCTCCTGTGATGGTGATTGCTCCAGCATTTGCTGCTTGGGCCGTGATTCCTTTCCAAGCAGAGATGGTCTTGGCTGACGTGAACGCTGGCTTGTTGTACGTGATGGCCATCACATCAGTGGGTGTTTACGGCGTGATCTTGGCTGGTTGGGCGTCCAACTCTAAATATGCTTTCTTGGGTGCGATGCGTGCCTCAGCTCAAATGGTTTCATATGAGATTGCCATGGGCTTTGCGCTTGCCGCAGTCTTGGTTGTCTCAGGCACCTTGAACTTGAGCGACATTGTGAAGTCTCAGCAAACTGGTTATTTCGCCAGCATCGGTTTGAACTTCCTTTCTTGGAACTGGTTACCGTTATTACCGATGTTCTTGATTTATTTCATCTCAGGTGTTGCTGAACTGAACCGTCATCCGTTTGACGTGGTTGAAGGTGAATCTGAGATTGTGGCTGGTCACATGATTGAATATTCAGGCATGGCTTTTGCGATGTTCTTCTTGGCTGAATATGCCAACATGATCTTGATCGCTGCTTTGACCTCGATTCTGTTCTTTGGCGGCTGGGCTCCGATTGTTGACTTACCAATTTTGCGCGACATCCCAGGTATTTTCTGGTTGGTTGCCAAGACATTCTTCTTCTTATCTTGTTTTATTTGGTTGCGTGCGTCATTCCCACGTTACCGCTATGACCAACTCATGCGTTTGGGTTGGAAGGTATTTATTCCCATCTCGATCTTCTGGATCTTGTTGGTTGGTGCTTGGGTCTTGTCACCCTGGAATATTTGGAAATAAGGCGAGGATTTAAAAATGTTCCAACGTATCCGCGAATTCTTCAGCAGCCTGCTCTTAAAAGAGCTCCTACAGGGTATGGCTTTAACAGGTAAGTACTTGTTCAAGCCAAAGATCACTGTTCAGTATCCTGAAGAAAAAACACCAATGTCTCCACGTTTTCGTGGTTTGCATGCCTTGCGTCGCTATCCGAATGGTGAAGAACGTTGTATTGCTTGCAAACTATGTGAAGCAGTTTGCCCTGCCATGGCGATCACGATTGAATCAGATCAACGTGATGACGGAACACGCAGAACCACTCGTTATGACATCGATTTAACCAAGTGTATTTTCTGTGGCTTTTGCGAAGAGGCTTGCCCAGTGGATGCGATTGTTGAAACACACATTCATGAGTATCACGGCGAAAAGCGTGGTGACTTGTATTTCACGAAAGACATGTTGTTAGCAGTGGGTGATCGTTATGAAAACGAAATCGCCGCCAACAAAACAGCGGATGCTAAGTACAAATGATGCTAGAACCTAAATCAATCTTCTTTTATATTTTTGCCGCAGTGTTGATCATTGCAGCTTTGCGCGTGGTCACTGCGCGCAACCCAGTTCACGCTGCGCTGTTCTTGGTTTTAGCTTTCTTCACAGCAGCAGCTATTTGGATGTTATTGCACGCTGAGTTCTTGGCTATTTTGTTGGTCTTGGTCTACGTTGGCGCGGTGATGGTTTTATTCCTGTTCGTGGTGATGATGTTAGACCTGGACTTGGATCATTTGCGCAAAGGCTTCAAGCAATACATGCCGGTGGCCTCTTTGGTGGGTGCGATCATTGTTGCTGAGATGGCAATTGTGTTGATTCGTGGTTTTATCGGCACCAGCCAGCCAATCAGAAACATGGATCCTGAAGTAGCTGCCAATAACACCAAGGCCTTAGGCGTTTTGCTTTATACCGAGTACCTGTTTAGCTTTGAAGTGGCTGGCGTTATTTTATTGGTGGCCATCATTGCTTCAGTAGCCTTAACTTTGCGTCGCCGCAAAGACACAAAAACTCAAAATATCCCTGATCAAATTCGCACGAAAAAAGAAGATCGTGTGCGCATGGTCACCTCTATGAATGCTGATTCATCAGCCAATAAAGAATCTTAGGACAGTGATGATGAGACATTTCGGAAAAAGGATTTATTCATGACAATCACCTTGGCTCATTACCTAGTGTTGGCTGCCATTTTGTTTGCAATTGGTGTGGTTGGCATTTTCTTGAATCGCAAGAACATCATCGTTTTGTTGATGTCTTTGGAATTGATGTTATTGGCCGTTAATTTGAACTTCATTGCCTTCTCTCACTACCTTGGAGACATGGCTGGTCAAGTATTCGTATTCTTTATTTTGACCGTGGCAGCTGCTGAAGCCGCCATCGGCTTGGCAATTTTGGTCACGATGTTCCGTAAGCTAGACACGATCCATGCTGAAGACCTCGGACAACTGAAGGGTTAAGACAGATCATATGACTACTCCAATCTTGAACCCTCTTGTCTTGCTGGCAATTCCACTAGCCCCATTGGTGGGTGCGGTGATTGCTGGTTTATTTGGCACCAAGTTCTTGGGCAATCTCATTGGCCGCTCAGCTGCTCACACCGTCACAATTTTAGGCGTGGCTATTTCATGCATCTTGTCATTCATGGTCTTGAATGACGTGATGGATGGTGCAAGATTCAATGACACGATTTACACCTGGATGCAATTGGGCGAGTTGAGCCTTGAAGTTGGTTTCTTGGTCGATCCATTGACTGCCATGATGATGGTGGTGGTGACCTTCGTTTCATTGATGGTGCACATTTACACCATTGGTTACATGTCAGAAGACGAGGGCTATGCCCGCTTCTTCTCCTATATTTCTTTGTTCACCTTCTCAATGTTGATGTTGGTGATGAGCAATAACTTCTTGCAGCTCTTCTTTGGTTGGGAAGCTGTTGGTTTGGTCTCTTATTTATTGATTGGTTTCTGGTACAAGCGACCAACCGCCATCTTCGCCAATATGAAAGCTTTCTTGGTCAACCGCGTGGGCGACTTCGGCTTCATTCTTGGCATTGGTTTGTTATTGGCATACACCGGCAGCATGAGTTATGACGGTGTCTTTGCTCAAAAAGACTTGTTGGCTCAACAAGTCCTGCCTGGCACTGATTGGAATTTGGTCACAGTGGCTTGCGTTTGTTTGTTCATCGGCGCGATGGGTAAGTCAGCGCAGTTCCCATTACACGTTTGGTTGCCAGACTCCATGGAAGGTCCAACGCCTATTTCTGCTTTGATTCACGCGGCAACCATGGTGACTGCAGGTATTTTCATGGTGAGCCGTATGTCACCGTTGTTTGAGTTATCGGATGCAGCTTTGTCATTTGTGTTGATCATTGGATCAATCACTGCTTTGTTCATGGGTTTCTTGGGCATTGTGCAAAACGACATCAAGCGTGTGGTGGCTTACTCAACGTTGTCACAACTTGGTTATATGACCGTTGCTTTGGGTGTCTCTGCTTACCCAATCGCTGTATTCCATTTAATGACGCACGCTTTCTTCAAGGCTTTGTTGTTCTTAGGAGCTGGTAGTGTGATCATGGGCATGCACCACGATCAAGACATGCGCAACATGGGCGGCTTGTGGAAGTACATGCCAATCACTTGGTTCACTTCTTTGTTAGGTTCATTGGCATTGATTGGCACGCCTTTCTTCTCAGGTTTCTATTCAAAAGATTCAATCATTGAAGCGGTTGCTAAGAGCACCATCACGGGTTCTGACTTTGCCTTCTTTGCAGTGATGGCAGGGGTGTTTATCACAGCCTTCTATTCATTCAGAATGTACTTCTTGGTGTTCCACGGTAAAGAGCGCTTTGGTCAAGCTCATCACGACCACGGCCATGACGCTCATGACGCAAAAGACGATCACCATGATGATCATCATCATGGTTTGGCCCCAGGCCAAAAACCGCATGAGTCTCCATGGGTGGTGACATTGCCATTGGTGCTATTGGCCATTCCATCAGTGATTGTGGGTTATTTCACAATCAGTCCAATGTTGTTTGGTGACTTCTTTGGTAATGCCATTTTTGTAGATGCGACCAAGCATGTGGCCATGAAAGAATTGGCTGCTGCCTTCACTGGTCCTTTGGGCATGGTAGCTCACTCGCTACACACACCTGTTTTGTATTTGGCTCTTGGCGGCGTGGTTTCAGCGGCTGTCTTTTACCTTTGGTTGCCACAGATTCCTGCCTTCTTTGCGCGTGTGTTGGCACCAGTTAAAACGATTCTTGATAACAAGTACTACATGGATGACTTCAACCAGGCCGTATTTGCCAAAGGCGCAAGAATACTCGGCACTGGCTTGTGGAAGCGGGCTGATCAGGGCTTGATTGATGGTTTTGTTGTGAACGGCAGCACACGAGTGATTGCTTGGTTCTCAGCCAATGTGCGCCAGGTTCAATCAGGCTTCTTGTACCACTATGCATTTGCCATGATTCTTGGCTTGATTGCTTTGATCGGCTGGATTTTATATACCCACTTGGGCTCCATTAAATAAAACAATAGACAGAGCGCCCCGATATGATTCTTTCTTTCTCAATCTGGTTACCGATCATTTTCGGTTTAATTATTTTGTTCACTGGGTCGGACAATAGCAAGGGCTATGTTCGCATCATGGCATTGATTGCCTCTTTGGTCAGCTTTGCCGTAACTTTGCCATTGATCTCAGGGTTTGACACAAGTACTGCCGCGATGCAATTTGTGGAGCAAGTGTCTTGGATACCACGCTATGACATCAATTATTTCTTGGGTGTTGATGGTATTTCAATGTGGTTTGTGGTTCTCACAGCTTTCATCACAGTGATCGTTGTGGTCGCAGCATGGGAAGTGATCACGGTCAACGTATCTCAGTACATGGCTGCATTCTTGATTTTGTCTGGTTTGATGATTGGTGTGTTTGCCTCATTGGACGGTTTGTTGTTCTATGTTTTCTTTGAAGCAACTTTGATCCCGATGTACATCATCATTGGTGTGTGGGGTGGCCCGAATCGCGTGTATGCCGCCTTCAAGTTCTTTTTGTACACCTTGCTTGGCTCACTCTTAACTTTGGTCGCTATTTTGTATTTGTACAACGTGACAGATACATTCAACATCCTGACTTGGCACAAGGCCAAGCTAGACATCGTTGAGCAAATACTGATTTTTGGTGCATTCTTCATGGCCTTTGCGGTCAAGGTGCCGATGTGGCCAGTACATACTTGGTTGCCTGATGCCCACGTTGAAGCACCAACTGGTGGCTCAGTGGTGTTGGCTGCCATCATGTTGAAGCTAGGCGCCTATGGTTTCTTGAGATTCTCATTGCCAATCGCACCAGATGCAAGCCAATACCTAGCACCGGCGGTGATTGTCCTGTCATTGGTAGCGGTGATTTACATTGGTTTGGTGGCCTTGGTACAAGCTGATATGAAAAAGCTGGTGGCTTATTCATCGATCGCACACATGGGCTTCGTTACTTTGGGATTCTTCATCTTCAACCCGATGGGCGTTGAGGGTGCGATTGTGCAAATGATCTCTCATGGCTTCATCTCGGCTGCGATGTTCTTGAGCATTGGCGTGCTTTACGACCGCATGCATTCACGTCAAATTGCTGATTACGGCGGCGTGGTCAACACCATGCCTAAGTTCACAGCCTTTGCCGTGCTATTTGCCATGGCCAACTGCGGATTACCAGCAACTTCAGGTTTTGTGGGTGAGTTCATGGTTATCTTGGCAGCTGTTGATTACGACTTCTTGATTGGTATCCTGGCGGCGACTGCCTTGATCCTAGGTGCTGCTTACTCATTGTGGATGACCAAGCGAGTGTTCTTTGGTGATGTGGGTAATCAACAAGTTGCAGAGTTGACTGATATTAATGCGCGTGAATTTTTATTGATGAGTGTCTTGGCTATTTTCACAATTGGCATGGGCGTTTATCCAAAACCATTCACAGATGTGATGCACGTTTCTGTTATCGAGCTTTTAAAGCACGTGGCAGTGAGCAAACTTTGATCCTGAAAGAGGAAAGACATATATATGCAATCGATTGATCTCATTGCAATCCTGCCGGAGCTAGTGCTTCTGATTGTGGCAACTGATTTACTCCTTTTATCAGTGTTCATGAAAGAGCCAGTGGTAAGAGATGACGATATTTTTTATACGCCACGCGGAACGGAGTTGGCTTATAAGATCAGCTTGGCCTTATTACTTGGCCTGAGCTTTGCTTTTGGTTTCCAGGCGGTCGATCAGCCAGTCCATGCGTTCAATAATCTTTTTGTGGTGGATGCTTTATCAAGCATTCTCAAGTCAGTCGCATGTTTGGCTGTTTTTGTGACCTTGGTTTATTCAAAGCAGTATTTGATTGATCGTGGTTTGTTCAGAATTGACTTTATTGTTCTAACACTATTGGCGCTGCTTGGTCAGTGCATCATGATCTCCGGCTCTAACTTATTGACTCTTTACTTGGGTCTCGAGTTATTGGCGCTGCCAACCTATGCCTTGGTTGCAATGAAGCGCGACTCTGCTCTAGGTACTGAAGCTGCGATGAAGTA
>CALMBU010000047.1 GCA_937863045.1 uncultured Polynucleobacter sp.
ATTTATGATATAAATACATAGATAAAAGTCTATGGATAAACCTCTATGAATATCACTTTCAGACAATTGCGCCTTTTTTTAGCCCTTGCGGACACTGGCAGCGTGAGTGCCGCGGCCAGGGTTCTTCATGTCACCCAACCCACTGCTTCCATGCAACTCAAGGAAATCACGGAAGCCGTTGGCCTACCTTTGTATGAAGTTGTCTCCAGAAAGGTCTATCTGACTGAAATGGGTCGTGAGTTGGCCAGGTGCGCCAGAGCGATGATGGGCGAATGGGAAAACTTTGAACAACAAGCTGATGGCTTAAAGGGTTTCACCAGAGGAAAACTCAAAGTCGCCGTGGTCAGTACCGCGAAATACTTCATCCCCCGATTACTCGGAACCTTCTGCGCCAAATACCCAGAGCTTGATATCTCCTTAGAGGTTTTGAATCGAAACGGTGTGGTGAAGCGCTTAGAAGAAAACTTGGATGACCTTTACATCATGTCTCAACCTCCTCTGAATTTGGATATTGAGGATGAGATTTTTATGCCCAACCCATTGGTGCTCGTGGCTCCAATAGATTCTCCAATGGCCAAGAAAAAATTGATTGATATAGCCAGTCTCAAAGATGAACAATTTATCTTTAGAGAAAAGGGTTCTGGCACCAGAATGGCGATCGATGCTCACTTCAAGAAGTTGAAGTTCAAACCAGATGTGCGCTTAGAGCTTGGCAGCAACGAAGCGATCAAAGAAGCCGTGGTTGGCGGTTTGGGTCTAGCAGTTTTGTCAAAGTATTCCTTGAGTGAAGCCAGCACTCAGAATGAAGTGGCGATTTTGCGCTGTGCGGATTTTCCGATAGAGACAAGTTGGCACATCGTAAGACCCAAAGGCAAAAAGTTATCGCCGATTGCCAGCATTTTCAAAAAACATCTGACCGATCAAGCCAAGGCTTGGAGGTAGTCAGCAGATTGAGGCAGTGAAAGTCTTTGAATCAGTGAAAGCCTTGAGGGCTCTCACTGATGAAGATTGAATTTACTGAGCAAGCAACTTAGCGTCTTTGAGCTTAGGCTCTAGTGCATGACCCTTGCGTGCACGATTGGCTGTGAATGACTTCAAGGTTTTGGCATCCAATGCTGCTTCAGTTGGCTTGCCTGCTCTACCAAGACCAGAGATCACAGCTCCCGCTGAACCAACTGCGATTGCTGACTGAAGACGCTCAGCTTTATCAAGGTCCATCAAGATCACGCCTTTACCACCCGTTGGTAAACGCTTTAAGTCATCCAGCGAGAAGACCAAGAGACGACCGTTTTCAGATAAGCACGCGACTTGCTTCATGCCCTCTTCAACTTTGGCTGGTGCCAATGGTGCATCGCCTGGGGCGAATTTAGCATCAACTCCCACGAATGATTTACCCGCTTTGTTACGAGTTGTCATATCTGCCACATTGGCCAAGAAACCATTGCCTGATTTCATGGACAACAAGAGCAAGTCGTCATTGTGTCCAGCGTAATAAGCCACCATCTGAGTACCGGCCGCTAAGTTCACAAAACCGGTTAATGGTGAACCATCACCCCTGGCTCCTGGTAAATCTGAGACAGGCACGGTGTAAACACGTCCATTGCTACCAAAGCCAAGCACCACATCGGTGGTACGACATTCAAAGGTGCCGTACATGCCATCACCGGCTTTGAAGCTGAACTGTTGTGGATCATGCTCATGACCTTGACGAGCTCTGACCCAACCACGCTGAGAAACAATCACAGTGACTGGCTCGTCAATCACTTTGGCTTCAGCAACGGCTTTCTTCTCTTCCTGAATCACGGTGCGACGCTCATCACCGAAGGTCTTCATATCAGCTTCGATTTCTTTGATGATGCGCTTGCGCATATTGCTATCGCTGCCCAAGATGCTCTCTAGGTCTGCCTTTTCTGCATTAAGCTCTTTGAGCTCTTGCTCAATCTTGATGGCTTCCAATCTTGCTAGCTGGCGCAAGCGAATTTCTAAGATGTCTTCGGCTTGACGCTCAGATAGTTTGTAAGCAGTCATCAAATCAGCTTTGGGCTCATCACTGCCACGAATGATTTTGATGACTTTATCGATGTTGAGAAGAACTAATTGGCGCCCCTCAAGGATATGAATGCGGTCATTGACCTTGGTCAAGCGATGCTGAGTTCTGCGGGTCACTGTTGCAACCCGGAACTCAATCCACTCACTCAGAATCTCACCGAGGCCCTTTTGACGCGGACGGCCATCATTGCCAATCATCACCAAGTTGATCGGTGCATTTGATTCAAGTGAGGTGTGAGCCAACAAGGTGGTGACAAATTCATTGACATCGATGTTTTTGGTCTTTGGTTCAAATACCAAACGAACGGCCGCGTCTTTGCTTGACTCATCTCGCACAGAATCCAACAAGCTCAAGATGGTTTGCTTGAGATTGTTTTGTTCAGGCGTTAAGGTTTTCTTACCAACTTTGACTTTCGGGTTGGTGAGCTCTTCAATTTCTTGCAATACTTTTTGTGTTGAAGTGCCTGGTGGCATTTCTGTCACAACCAATTTCCATTGGCCACGGGCCATGTCTTCAATCACCCAACGGGCTCTGACTTTTAAGCTGCCACGACCGGTTTGATAGATTTGTGAAATTTCTGCTTGAGAAGAAATGATTTGCGCGCCACCCGGAAAGTCGGGACCTGGCACATGGCTCATTAACTCATCATGAGAGATTTTCGGATTCTTCATGAGTGCAATCGCTGCACTCGCCACTTCTTTTAAATTGTGTGATGGCACTTCGGTGGCCATACCCACAGCAATGCCTGAGGCACCATTCAAAAGAACAAAGGGTAATCTTGCTGGCAACAAACGTGGTTCTTGCATTGAACCGTCGTAGTTGGGAATGAAATCAACTGTGCCTTCATCGATTTCATCTAAGAGCAAACTGGCAATTTTTGTGAGGCGCGCTTCGGTGTATCGCATCGCGGCAGCACCATCACCATCTCTTGAACCAAAGTTACCTTGACCATCAATCAATGGATAGCGCAATGAGAAATCTTGCGCCAAACGCACCAAGGCGTCATAAGCAGATTGGTCACCGTGAGGATGGAATTTACCCAATACGTCACCAACCACACGCGCACTCTTGACTGGTTTTGCATCGGCGCGCAGATTCATTTCATTCATCGCAAACAAAATACGGCGCTGAACAGGTTTTTGACCATCCGCTACCTCCGGAAGAGCACGGCCCTTCACCACGCTGATGGCGTAGTCAAGATAGGCTCTCTCTGCATACGTTGCCAGCGTTAATGAATCGACATCAGCCGTGTTAGGCACCACGCGTGTTACCGTGGGTGCAGTCGCCACCGGCTCAGACTCATCACCCATATCGGCAAATAAATCTGGTTCTTGATTCGGATTGTTTTTCTTTTTACTCATTCGGTATTTTTCTTAGTTCTTATGACTTAAATGTCAGCTTCAACTTCATTGCCGCGTTCTTCAAGCCATGTTTTGCGAGCACCTGATTCAGATTTACCCATCAGCATGTCCATGGTTTTAAATGTTTCAACTTCTCCCAAGGCGCCTTCAGTCACAGGTAATAAACGTCGTGTATCAGGATTGAGGGTTGTGTCCCAAAGCTGTTCAGCGTTCATTTCACCCAAGCCTTTGAAGCGGCTGATTTGCCAACTGCCTTCACGCAAACCTTCTTTGCGCAATTTATCTTCAATCGCTTTTAATTCGCCTTCATCCAAAGCATAGAGTTTTTGCGCAGGTTTTTTACCGCGTGCTGGAGCATCGACACGGAACAAAGGTGGACGTGCAATGTACACATGGCCAGCTTCCATGAGTTTTGGGAAGTGTTTGTAGAACAATGTGAGCAACAAAACTTGAATGTGCGCGCCATCCACGTCCGCATCAGACAAGATACAAATCTTGCCGTAACGTAAATTACTCAGATCTGGATCATCCTTGTTGCCATGAGGATCCACACCAATCGCTACAGCAATGTCATGAACTTCATTGTTGGCAAATAAGCGATCGCGCTCTGCTTCCCAGGTGTTCAAAACTTTACCGCGCAAAGGCAGAATCGCTTGGTATTCTTTATTGCGGCCCATCTTGGCTGAACCACCGGCAGAATCGCCCTCAACCAAGAAGATTTCGTTCATCGCAAGGTCTTCGCTCTCACAGTCAGTTAATTTGCCTGGCAGAACTGCAACACCTGATGATTTTTTCTTTTCAACTTTTTGACCAGCACGGGTTCTGGCTTGCGCTTGTTTGATCACAAGTTCGGCTAATTTTCTGCCGTAGTCCACATGTTGGTTGAGCCATAAATCCAAAGCAGACTTCACAAATCCAGAGACCAAACGCACAGCATCACGAGAATTCAAACGCTCTTTGATCTGCCCTTGGAACTGTGGATCCAATACTTTGGCTGATAAAACAAAGGAAGCGCGTGCAAAGACGTCTTCAGGCATTAGCTTGACGCCCTTGGGTTGCAAGGCATGAATATCAATGAAACTTTTCACGGCATTGAAGAGACCATCGCGCAAACCACTTTCGTGTGTTCCGCCGGCAGGCGTTGGAATCAAGTTCACATAACTTTCGCGAACCGGTGCACCTTCTTCGGTCCAAGCCACCACCCAACTCGCGCCCTCACCTTCAGCAAATGAATCTTCACCCGCACGATTAGGATCGGCAAAGTGTTCGCCATCAAATGCAGGAATAACCACTGGACTATGGCCACTTTGTGCCATGGCTTCATCCAAGTAGCCTTTAAGTCCCTGTGTGTACAACCAAGTTTGAGGCTCACCGCCCTTTTCTTGAATGAGGGTGACTTTAACGCCTGGCAATAGCACTGCTTTTGAGCGCAATAGTCTTTGCAACTCAGCCATCGGGATCTGTGCACTGTCAAAGTATTTGCCATCAGGCCATGCTCTGACACGGGTACCGTTGGGACGATCGCCCATCGGTGCAATTTTTGTTTTAAGTGGTTCAACCACAAAACCAGCTTCAAAAGCCAAGGTAGAGATTTGTTTGTCGCGCCAAACTGTCACTTCCATGCGTTTTGATAGCGCATTGGTGACTGAAACACCCACACCGTGCAAACCGCCTGAGAAAGCGTAGGCGCCACCAGAGCCTTTTTCAAATTTACCGCCTGCATGCAGTTGTGTGAAAACCAATTCAACCACGGGACGCTTTTCTTCTGGGTGCATGCCGACTGGAATGCCTCGGCCATCATCTTCAACGCTCACGCTGCCATCCGTGTGCATGGTGACCACAATGTGATGACCGTGACCACCCAAGGCTTCATCCGAGGCGTTATCAATCACCTCTTGGATCATGTGCAATGGATTATCAGTCCGGGTATACATACCTGGACGCTGTTTGACCGGTTCAAGTCCTTTGAGAACTTTGATCGACGATTCGCTGTATTGATCTGTTTTTTTAGTTGCCATGGCGAAGAATTGTATCCACATGCGAAAATGACTTCCATGGGAGCACTTAATCACCTTCGCGTTTTAGACCTCAGTCGAGTCTTGGCAGGCCCCTGGTGTGGGCAGAACCTGGCGGACCTGGGAGCCGATGTAATCAAGGTTGAGAGGCCAAAAGCCGGGGACGATACCCGCCAATGGGGCCCTCCTTTTTTGAAGGATTCTGAGGGCAAAGATACTTCAGAAGCAGCCTATTATTTGGCGATTAATCGCAATAAAAGATCGATTACCTTGGATATTTCGACCCCAGAAGGTCAAGAAATCATCAAAAAACTGGTTTTAGAGACCGATGTGGTGATTGAGAACTACAAAGTGGGCCAATTAAAGAAATATGGCCTGGATTATGCGAGCCTCAAAAGCCTCAAAAAAGATCTAATCTATTGTTCTATAACGGGTTTTGGTCAAACGGGACCTTATGCTCACCGCGCTGGTTACGACTTCATCGTGCAAGGCATGGGTGGTTTTATGAGCGTGACCGGGGAAAAAGAAGATTTACCAGGTGGCGGCCCTCAAAAGGCTGGTGTGGCCATCGCAGATATCTTTACTGGAATGTATGCCACTTCGGCCATTTTGGCCGCTGTGGTGCATCGTGATCGTACCGGCGTGGGTCAATACATTGACTTGGCATTGCTGGATGTTCAAGTAGCAACCATGGCCAATGTGGCGAGCAATTATTTGGCCAGCGGACTTGCTCCTAAGAGCTGGGGCAATGCCAGCCCAAATATCGTGCCCTATCAAACCTTCAAAGCATCGGATGGTTGGATCATCGTGGCTTGCGGTAATGATGGTCAGTACCGTCATTTTGTGAAAGCCGGTGGTCAAGAAGAGTTAGCTGATGATCCGCGTTTTTTGACCAATCCAGAACGTGTGCGACACCGCGATACCTTGGTACCAATGTTGAGTGCCATGGTGGCCAAGAAAACTAAAAAAGAATGGATCGATGCACTGGAGCAAGCAGGTGTTCCGTGTGGTCCGATCAATAACTTCGAAGAAGTTTTTGCCAACGAGCAAGTGATGGCACGAGGCATCAAAATGGAAATGCCACATCCTAAAGCTGGCAAAGTAAATTTGGTGCGCAGTCCGATGCGCATGAGTGAAACACCCGTGGTTGAAAATCGACCACCACCTTTATTGGGTGAGCACACTGATGAGATTCTGCAAGAACGTTTACAAATGAGTGCGGCAGAAATGAAGGTTCTTAGAGATAAAGGCGTTATTTGATCAAGTACCTAATCTGATTAAGTACTTGTTTTGAAGTGTTAATCGAAGTGTTAAGCTAGCGCCCTATTCAAAAAGCTCGCCATAGTACAGTGGATAGTACAACTGCCTCCTAAGCGGTAGACACAGGTTCGATTCCTGTTGGCGGGACCAATCAAGTCGCTTGCGCTAACTTATCTTTGACCATTTGCAAATACATCCGCAACTCATAAACTTTGACGGCATATTTTCGCGGGACTTTCATGGCTAAGGCTTGTTTTTGCAAATCGTGTAATTCTTCTTGCCATGGCTTTTGAGGGTTTGCTTGAACAGCCAACTCCAAAGTTCTGAGCTTTTTGTAGACAGCCGATGTTTTAGCTTCAACGCTTAACAAAATCAGCATCGGCAAATAATTGATCAGAGGTATCAAAATAACCAAAAGCGGCAGGATGATTCTGATTGCGCGATCCACCCACACCACACTCCAGAATGGTAGGTGGCGATGCAAGAAAGATGGTCCTGTTTTTAGGTAATGCTTGGCATCTTCATTGTGAGGCCAATTAAATCCATGCGCTGAAGGGTATTCACCCTCTTTTTGTAAAAGGCCCATGTTTTGAATGGTGGCACCCATCGCCCTCATCAAGGGCGTGATCAAAGCCGGATGAATATCTTCATGAACTGCCAACGCAGCAGGGGTGGCCAAAATACTGATGTCTTTTCGAGGAAGATCCTCGGCCAAATTGATCACACCTCTTGGCACCACCACTTTTTTGAGAAAAGGCAGGCGCACTGAGTAAGCATCAGCCTGTTCAAAGTTCATGATGGCGAACTGAGGATTTCTTAAGTATTCCAAAAGAATGGGCGCTTGTGGTGCACTGACCAACATCACGGCATCTAGCTCGCCAGCTTGCATGGCTTTCAGACTTTGAGCGGCCGTGTACTCTTTTAACTGAATCGCCGGCTTATCTGAAGCCACATCTAACTGGTTCAGCTTTAATAGTTGCAAACCTAAATCTCTGGTGCCGCTGCCCTGCACCCCAATCGATAAAGTTTTGGATTGAAGTTGGGTTATTTTTGTCAAACTTTCTTTGAATGCAGCTTTACGATAAAAAATCCATACTTGCTCGTCAAAAACAGAGGCCAAGGCTGAAATTTGTGGGTGATTCGAAACTTCACCAAGCCCGCCTTGCAAAAGAGCGATCTCCACCGTTTTATTCAAGGGATTATTTTTTTGACCAAGTCGTTGCAGATTCTCAGTACTTCCTGCTGAGCCAAGAACTTCAAGCGTGATTTTTTCTTTGGCCAACTCTTTGGCTAACTGCTGACCAAAACGGTAATACAGACCATTTTCTGCACCCGTGCTGATCACCATTGTTTTTGGTGGACTGGGCACCAAGAACCAAATCAAAAATCCAATCAGCAAAATCACCAGCAAAGGCAATACATAGAGCGTGGGTGGCTCTAGTAATCGAACGGACATTGATTGGAGTTGCCTCTTCATTGAAAACCTTGAATTAAATCTAAATGGATGAGTAGTTTATTTGGTGATGAGTGAAATACCCAAAGGTATTCCTGCATCTTCAGCTTTCACTTCCTGTACTTTACCAATCCTGGCTCGGTCTTTCATTTCTGGTGAGTTCTTCAAGAAAGCTTCTCGGGCATTATTTGCTCGGGCATTGGCCAAAGCCATCAAGCGAGCTTCATTGATGTTTTGTGCCTCGATCAACTCTTTGCGCAGCATTTCCCAGCGTGCCGGTGTGTTGGGCAGTTTGATTAATTGCTGAGCTAATTTGATGCGCCCCACTTGAGAGCCATAGGCAGATTTGAGACCACTTTGAACTCGCGGATCCGACAAACTAGGATTGGGCAATGGTTCAGTGTCTTTTAATTTAAATCCAGCCGCCAATAAGATTGCTCGATCCGCATTGACGCGAGCCAATTCTTGACGATCGATTTGTGGATCGTAAGTGCCATAAAACTCAACCACGGCATTGGCTTTTTTCTCAAGCAGCTTGGATACTTTTTCTAATTTCTCTTGCTCAGGGGGAGTGATGACACTTTCACCCGCAGCGGTGTAAATGCCATCCAAGCCCTCTTCACCAAATAATGATGCCAAGGCTCTGAAGGGTGCGGTAACAATACTAGATAAGACATTGCGCAAGGCTTGCCAGAACAGATGTCCGACACTGAATTCTGGCGAATCCACATTGCCTTTGATCGGAATGTTGACATCGATCATGCCATCAGAATCTTCTAGGACTGCAATGGCCAAACGAATCGGTAATTTGATTCCCTTGAAGTCAGGAACCTCTTCACCCAATTTGATTTTGCGGATCACAAAGCGGTTTTTACCCAGCAACTGACCTTCTTTGGCGGTGTAACGCAAATCAACATCGATGCGGCCATCATCAATTTGATAGCCAGCAAAAGTCATCGCATAAGAATTAATGCTATTGAGGGCCACGTTTTTAAAGCTCAAAGAAATGTCCGAATTTCTTCTTGGGTCTTCAAACGCCGCCTGCCCTCTGGCACGCAAACTACCGCTTTTATCAACGGTGCCATCCAAAGCGATGGTGGCATATTGCCCAGGCACATTACTGACACCCAATAAGGAGCCATTGAGATTATTGATATTTGTTTTAAAGCCAGACCTGATGGATGCATCCGAGAAATACATCCTGCCTTGATTGACTTTGATGGCCTTGATGTCAACCTCAAAGGCTGGCTTACCCGCTGTCTTGCGAACAGGAGGTGCGGCGGCTGTTGCCTGTCTCTTATACACATCTGACGCTG
>CALMBU010000048.1 GCA_937863045.1 uncultured Polynucleobacter sp.
CATGCTCTCAAAACGAATCATCCCTTGTTTAGATGTCACCGCAGGACGGGTGGTGAAGGGCGTGAATTTTGTTGAGTTGCGTGATGCTGGCGACCCTGTTGAGATTGCCAAGCGCTATGACGATCAGGGCGCTGATGAAATTACTTTTTTAGATATCACTGCTACATCTGATGAGCGTGATTTGATTTTGCACATCATTGAAGATGTGGCTTCACAAGTGTTTATTCCACTGACAGTCGGTGGTGGTGTTCGCGCTGTGGCCGATGTGCGCCGATTACTCAATGCTGGTGCTGACAAGGTGGGCATGAACTCTGCTGCTGTGGCCAATCCAGATTTGGTTTCTGATTCAGCAGCCAAGTATGGTTCGCAATGCATTGTGGTGGCGATTGATGCCAAACAAACTTCACCAGGACTGTGGGAAGTGTTCACACATGGTGGTCGTAAAAACACAGGTATCAATGCCATTACTTGGGCGCAAGAAGTGGCCAAGCGTGGCGCAGGTGAAATTCTGTTAACCAGCATGGACCGTGATGGCACCAAGAATGGATTTGATTTGGAGTTGACCAGAGCCGTGAGCGATGCTGTTTCTGTGCCGGTGATTGCATCAGGGGGTGTGGGTAATTTGCAGCATTTGGCTGATGGTATTACCAAAGGTCATGCGGATGCTGTGCTGGCCGCGAGTATTTTTCACTTTGGCGAATACACTGTTGGTCAAGCCAAGCAGTTGATGGCTGATCAAGGTATACCGGTGCGCCAATAAAATATAACGCAATTGATTTGGAATTTACATGAGTGATAAAAACACACAATCAAATAACTGGCTAGACCAAGTGACTTGGAATGAGCAGGGCTTGGTGGCTGTGATCGCTCAAGAGTTTGATACAGGGGATGTGTTGATGATGGCGTGGATGAATCGCGAGTCATTGCAACTGACCTTGGAAAAGGGTGAAGCTGTTTACTGGTCACGCTCAAGAAAAAAGATCTGGCACAAGGGTGAAGAGTCTGGCCACGTGCAAACAGTGAAGAGTATTCATTTGGATTGTGATGGCGATACGATTTTGATCAAGGTGGATCAAAAAGATCGCATTGCTTGTCACACAGGTGAGCACAGTTGTTTTTTCTTGGATTTAGAAAAAACACCGAACGGCCCTGTTTGGAAAAAATAGTTTAGAGTTATTCCATTCGGATAAGTGCCTCACTAATGACAAAGTACTGAGCTAAATTTAATAGAGCCAAATATGACAGAGCCAACAAAACCAAGTAACAACATGGATGCCATCAAACGATTGGCAGATGTGGTGGATGCTCGTCGAGCTGATTTTTTAGCAGGTAATGCTGATCCGTCGGTTTCTTATATCGCCAAGTTGTTCAGCAAGGGCGACGATGCCATTTTGAAAAAGATTGGCGAAGAGGCTGCTGAAACAGTGATGGCTGCCAAAGACAGTCGTTTTGCTGGTTTAGAGCCAGAGATGCAAGCCAAGCTGGTGGGTGAGATTGCAGATTTGTGGTTCCATTGTTTTGTGGCTTTGTCTCAATTCAATTTGCGCCCCGAGGATGTGATTGCTGAGCTTGAGCGCCGTGAAGGCGTTTCTGGAATCGCTGAAAAAGCTGCCAGAAAATCATAATCTGCCCTAAATTCAGTCTTATGAGCCAAGAATCTACCCATAATCATTCAGAAAACTGCATTTTTTGCAAAATCATTGCAGGTCAGGTACCCAGTAAAAAGGTCTATGAAGACGAGGATTTATTTGCGTTTCATGACATAAACCCTGGGGCGCCGGTTCATTTTTTGATTGTGCCCAAGCGGCATTTTTCAAATTTAATGGTCACCACTAGCGCAGATGATGAATTACTGGGTAGAATGTTAACAATTGCACCGCGCCTTGCCCAAGAGCAAGGTTGCCGCCCTGGCGACTCCGGGGGCTTTCGTGTAGTTATCAATAACGGTGCTGATGGTGGTCAAGAGGTTTACCATTTGCACATGCATGTGATGGGTGGTCCCCGTCCATGGAATAAAAACTAATTAGGAGTTAAAAAATGGGTTCATTTAGCGTTTGGCATTGGATTATTGTTTTGGTGATTGTGCTTTTAGTATTCGGTACTAAAAAATTGCGCAACATTGGTTCAGATTTGGGCGGAGCTGTTAAAGGCTTTAAGGATGGCATGAAGAATGGCGAAGATAAGCCAGCGGATGCTTCTAACCCTGCTAATCAGATCCAAGGTCAGAACGATGGCAAGACAGTGGACGTTCAAGCCAAGGATGTGAACAGAGGTTAAGACCTCCAAGCATCAGGTGCGTTTGCCATGATTGGCGCACGCACCTCTGCTTGATACACACCATCATTATTTTTAAGTTCATTTGACATGATCGATCTTGGAGTTTCCAAGCTCGCCCTCATTGCGGTAGTCGCATTGGTGGTGATTGGTCCTGAGCGTTTACC
>CALMBU010000049.1 GCA_937863045.1 uncultured Polynucleobacter sp.
CTACACAGAGTAGATCGTCGGCAGCGTCAGATGTGTATAAGAGACAGACTTTGGGGTTGGCTGACCATGAGATTGATGAGCTATGACGTGCTTGCCCTTCATGCAAGTGCAGAAGAAAGAGATGTCTTGATCGCTGAGCATCGTTGGCGCTTATTTGGCATGGGGATTATTTCTGGGATGTTAGGGGCTGTGCCCACATTCTTTTGGGCCACATCGGCCATGGCGTTTATATTTTTCCCCATTGTTTCTTTCTTTGCTCTGTGGATTTATTCTCTGGTTTTTATTTTCTCTGCGCTTTGGTTTGCCCACTATTTATTAGATGCCTTGCGTGAACACAGAATGATTAATGGAGTTGTATTAAATGATGCATAAAAAGTTCAGACTCATTGTCATTGGTGATGAAATACTCTCTGGCAAGAGACAAGACAAGCACATGTCAAAAATGATTGAGCTTCTCAATGAAAGAGGTTTGTCTCTGCACCAAGTTGAATATGTGGGTGATGATCGCGAGGCCATAACATCCGTCTTAAAGAAGAGTTTTGCAACAGACGATGTGGTGTTTAGTACGGGTGGTATTGGCTCAACTCCAGACGACCACACCAGACAATGTGCCGCCGCTGCTTTGAATCTGCCTTTGGCTTTGCATCCAGAAGCAAAAGAGTTGATCACACAGCGCATTCAAACAACGGCTGAGGGCGATCCTGATAAAGCCAAGCTAACAAACCCAGACAATGTTTTGCGCATGAAGATGGGTGAGTTCCCATTGGGCAGTGACATCATTCCAAATTCATACAATTTGATTCCTGGATTCAGGATCAAAGAACACCATTTCATGCCGGGCTTTCCGGTGATGGCGGCGCCAATGATGGCGTGGGTGCTGGATGAGCTCTATTCAGATTTGTTTCATTTAACTGATTTTGTGGAAAAAAGCTTCATCATTCCATTGGGCATGGAGGCCAGCTTAACCACCTTGATGGAGCAGATTGAGGCCACATATTCAGGAGTGAAGGTTTTCAGTCTTCCTTCGGTGGGAGACCCACGCAAAGGCGGTGTATTTGCCAAGCGTCACATTGAGTTGGGGATCAAGGGATCCTTGTCTGATGTTGAGGAAGCTTTCCCCTTTCTCAAAGAAGGTGTTCTAAAATTGGGCTTTGAAATACACGATTTGCCCCAAGCTGGTGATTAATTGGGCATTTGCCTGAAATTAGTGCATTTATGCACCAAAAAAGTGCATTAAACTGATCTGCACATGATTTAGTCATCTAAAATGCTGATAAGTAAATGAGGTGTGTCTTTTGGCATGCTTTGTGCATGGTTTTGTAATAAGCGGGTTGCAGCTTCTTTCAAAGGAGATGTGACTGATTTGAGATCGTACCAACAGGAGATTTGCATGACAACGAAGACCGTCGCTGATGTAATGAAGCTTGCGAAAGAGAAAGAAGTTACTTTTGTTGACTTCCGTTTTACAGATACCAAAGGTAAAGAGCAGCACGTATCAGTGCCAGTGTCTCACTTTGATGAAGATAAATTTGAGAGTGGTCATGCATTTGACGGCTCATCAATTGCTGGTTGGAAAGGTATTGAAGCATCAGACATGTTGTTGATGCCAGATCCAGTAACAGCTTATATCGATCCATTCTATGAAGAGCCAACATTGGTGCTTTCATGTGACGTGATCGAGCCATCAGATGGCAAAGGCTACGACCGTGACCCACGTTCTATTGCTAAACGCGCAGAAGCTTATTTAAAGAGTACTGGTATTGGTGATACAGCTTTCTTTGGTCCTGAGCCAGAGTTCTTTGTATTTGACAGCGTGACTTGGGCCAACGACATGCAAGGTTGTTTCTTCAAAGTTGAATCAGAGGAAGCACCTTGGTCATCAGGAAAAACTTTTGAACACGGCAACACAGGCCATCGTCCAGGTAAAAAGGGTGGTTACTTCCCAGTAGCTCCTGTTGATACATTCCAAGACATGCGTTCTGAAATGTGTTTAATTTTGGAATCTCTAGGTATTCCTGTTGAAGTTCACCACCACGAAGTGGCTGGTCAAGGTCAAAACGAACTAGGCACAAGATTCAGCACATTGGTTCAACGTGCTGACTGGACAATCCTACAAAAGTACGTGATTCAAAACGTTGCTCACGCTTATGGCAAAACAGCAACATTCATGCCTAAGCCAATCGTTGGTGACAACGGTTCAGGTATGCACGTTCACCAATCTATCTGGAAAGATGGTCAGAACTTGTTCGCTGGTAACGGCTATGCAGGTTTGTCAGATCTTGCTTTGTACTACATCGGCGGTATCATCAAGCACGCACGTGCATTGAACGCTATCACTAACCCAGGTACAAACTCATACAAGCGTTTGGTTCCAGGTTTTGAAGCTCCAGTTAAGTTGGCTTACTCAGCACGTAACCGTTCTGCTTCAATCCGTATTCCTCACGTGGCCAATCCAAAAGGTCGCCGTATTGAAACTCGTTTCCCAGATCCATTGGCCAATCCATACTTGTGCTTCTCAGCATTGATGATGGCTGGTTTAGATGGTATCCAGAACAAGATTCATCCAGGTGAAGCTGCTGACAAGAACTTGTATGACTTGCCACCAGAAGAAGATGCAAAGATCCCAACAGTATGTAACAGCTTGGATCAGGCATTGGATGCATTGAACGCAGACCGTGAGTTCTTGACTCGTGGCGGTGTGTTCACAAACTCAATGTTAGATGCGTACATCGAATTGAAGATGGAAGAAGTTACACGCTTCCGTATGGCTGCTCACCCAGTCGAATTCGATATGTACTATTCACTCTAATCGAGAGACTAGAGAAGGTAGAGCGCAGGTATGTTGCGCAAACCAAGCAAAGAAGGGGCAGCAGTAGCTGCCCTTTTTTCTCCGCACAGTGTTTGGGATGAATTTCCAAATGCGATTCTGATTGTTGATCACAACCATCAGATGGTGGTGTACGCAAACCCTGTTGCAGAAGTCAGTCTTGATCTTTCTAGCAAATTGCTAGGTGGGATGAGCCTGCATGATTTGTTTGGACACAATCCAGAACTTTTTCAAATGCTGGACGCAATCAAGACAGAAGAGGTTGCATCCCAGCGCCAAGATTTGATCTTGAACTCAGGGCCAGCGCGTGCCGATCATGATCCCATCAATGCCCATGTGGTGGTTGGAGCACTCAATCATCCTGATTTACTCCTGATTGAATGGTTTCCCCTGGAGCAGCAGTTGCGCAGCGAGCGCGATGATCGATTGGTACAACAAGTAGAAGCCAATAAAACCTTGATGCGCAATTTAGCCCATGAAATCAAGAATCCTTTGGGTGGCATCAGAGGGGCAGCACAGCTTTTAGAGTATGAATTACCTGATAAGGCTCTGCACGAGTACACACAGGTCATCATCAAAGAATCTGATCGACTCCAAAGCTTGGTTGATCGCTTGCTAGCACCTCACAGGAAGCCGCACATTGATGATTTCTTGAATATTCATGAAGTGCTGGAGCGAGTCAGAAGTTTGGTCTTAGCTGAATTTCCCAATGGTTTAAAGATTAAGAGAAATTACGATATCAGCCTACCTGATTTGCTGGGTGACAAAGAAGGCTTAATTCAGGCTGTTTTAAACGTGGTTCATAACGCTGCTCAGGCACTCAGAAGCAGAATCGAGCAAGGCGATGCCGAGATAGAACTCAGAACCAGGGTGGTTCGCAACGTCACTATCAACAAGCAACGTTACAAACTGGCATTAGATTTGCATGTGATTGATAACGGGCCTGGCATACCTGATGAAATCAAGGACAAAATTTTCTTTCCTTTGGTCTCGGGCACGGAGGGAGGCAGTGGTTTGGGGCTGACTTTGGCGCAAACTTATGTACAGCAGAATTATGGTTTTATCGGTTGCACCAGTAAACCTGGAACAACTGACTTTCAAATGCAATTACCTTTCCGCTTAAAAACGGAACGATAACAATAAGAATCGGATAACGATATGAAACCTGTTTGGATTGTGGATGATGATCAATCAATACGTTGGGTATTGGAGAAAGCATTGCAACGCGAGAACATGCCATATCGCAGCTTTTCCAATCCCCAAGATGTTTTAGATGCTTTTGACAATAAAGAAGAGCCACAGGTTTTAATCTCTGATATTCGTATGCCGCGTGGCAATGGTATTGATCTGTTGCAGCAGGTCAAAGCAGAGCACCCGCATGTGCCAGTGATCATCATGACAGCCTATTCAGATCTTGATTCAGCGGTTTCATCTTTTCAGGGCGGTGCATTTGAGTACATCACCAAGCCATTTGATATTGCCAAATCCATTGAGTTGATTCGTCGAGCAGTTGATGAAAGTTTGCGATTACAGAACCAAACGCAAGAAGGCGCAGTGCGCATGCAAGAGACCACCGAGATTCTTGGTCAGGCCCCTGCCATGCAGGATGTCTTCAGGGTCATTGGACGCCTATCCCAATCAAACGTCACTGTTCTCATCACAGGAGAATCAGGCACGGGTAAAGAGCTCGTGGCCAGAGCTTTGCACAAGCACAGTCCAAGAGCGGGGGGTCCGTTCATCGCCTTAAATACAGCAGCCATTCCGAAAGACTTATTAGAGTCTGAATTATTTGGCCATGAAAGAGGTGCCTTCACTGGTGCTCAAACCATGAGACGTGGTCGTTTTGAGCAAGCTGAAGGCGGCACCTTATTTTTAGATGAAATCGGTGATATGCCATTTGATCTACAAACACGTTTACTGCGTGTCTTGTCAGACGGTCATTTTTACAGAGTGGGCGGTCATGATTCACTCAAGGCTAATGTTCGAGTCATTGCTGCCACCCACCAAAATCTTGAGGCGCGGGTTGCTGAAGGCTTGTTCAGAGAAGACTTGTTCCATCGCCTGAATGTGATTCGTCTGCGCTTGCCATCTTTAAGAGAGCGCAAGGAAGACATTCCTTTGTTGGCACGCCACTTTATGCAGACCTCTGCAAAGTCCTTGAGCATGGATCCCAAACGCTTATCTGATGATGCTTTGGTGGCAATTGCCCAATTACCATTCCCCGGCAACGTTAGACAGCTAGAAAATTTATGTCACTGGTTGACTGTGATGGCACCAGCTCAAGTCATTGGCGCTCAAGATTTGCCGCCAGATGCGATTGAGATCGGAGCCGATCTGCCAGAAGGCGTTGCCACTGAAATCTTGGCAAAAATTAAAACATCAAACCCTGGAGATTGGGAGTCTGGCCTTGCCTTGCTGGCCAAACAACTTTTACAAGACGGTGGCCGAGATGTATTCAATATCTTGGAAACTAAATTTGAAAAAGCTGTTCTAACTGCAGCATTAGAAGTTACAAGAGGTCGTCGCGTTGAAGCTGCAGAGCGCTTAGGGATTGGCAGAAATACGATCACCAGAAAACTTCAAGAACTGGGCATTGATACTTAAATCAATTCAGTCATCTTGAGTGAGTTCATAATAGAACGATTATTGTGAATTAAACCTATTTATGCCTGCTATTCGTCTTGCCACTTGGAACGTCAATTCCATCAAAGTTCGTCTGCCCCATCTTTTACAGTGGTTGGCTGCTCAAGATGCTCTTAAAGCACCCATTGATGCTCTATGCCTCCAAGAGCTCAAACTCACAGAAGATAAATTTCCATTTGCTGAGCTAGAGGCAGCTGGTTATTACTCATTAGTGGCAGGGCAAAAAACTTATAACGGCGTTGCCATTCTGTTGCGCAAATCATCTTTGGCTGCAATTGCTCAAGATGTGCAAACTGCATTTTTATCTCCAGTCAAAAACAACCCCAAATTTGCCGATGAGCAACAGCGCTTATTGGCTGCCACTGTGGCTTTTAATGGCAGGGCTCCGATCAGAATCATTTCAGCATATTTCCCGAATGGACAGGCGCCAGGCACAGAAAAGTTTGCTTATAAGCTTGATTGGTTGGCTGGATTACATGACTGGCTCAGTGAAGAGATGGAGGAGCACTCCAGGATTGCCTTATTAGGTGACTACAACATTGCTCCTGAAGATCAGGATGTGCATGATCCCAAAGCATGGGAGGGCCAAAATTTGGTATCCCAAGATGAGCGAGATGCTTTTTCGGGTCTGATTGAAATGGGTTTTTACGATAGTTATCGTTTGTTTGAGCAAGCCCCCAAAAGCTTTAGTTGGTGGGACTATCGCATGATGGGCTTCAGAAGAAACGCGGGTGTTCGCATTGATCACATTCTTCTGAGTGAAGCATTGAAAAATGACTGCATCGCAAGTTCTATTGATAAAACTCCTAGAACTTGGGAGCAGCCATCTGATCACGCCCCCGTGATCACTACCTTAAGTTAAGCCTTAGGCCAAACCACCATGCCTTAAAAGGGCATCAATCTCTGGTTCTCTGCCTCTGAAGGCTTTAAATGATTCGGCAGCTGAGCGGCTACCGCCAACTTCAAGAATTTCTTGTCGATAGCGCTCACCTGTGGCTGCATCCAAAATGCTGCCAGTTTTTTTCGCTGCTTCTTCAAACGCTGCATAGGCATCTGCAGACAATACTTCAGCCCACTTATAGCTGTAGTAACCAGCTGAGTAACCGCCCGCAAAGATATGGCTGAAGGTATTGGGCCATCTTGATAAATCAGACTGCTTGATCACGTGGACTTGGTCATTGATTTGTCTTGATAGTTGCAAGATATCCTCAGGTTTTGCTGAGTGTGGATCAAAGCTTGAGTGAAGGCGCCAGTCCGTCAAAGAAAATACCAACTGTCTTAAAGTGCCCATGCCGTTTTGGAAGTTCTTGGCAGCAATCATTTTTTCATAAAGAGATTTTGGCAAGGTTTCACCAGTCTCTACATGTGCGGTCATCTTTTCTAAAACTTCCCATTCCCAGCAAAAGTTTTCCATGAACTGACTAGGTAATTCAACGGCGTCCCATTCCACGCCATTGATACCCGAAACACCCAAAGATCCAACCTGAGTCAACATGTGATGCAGGCCGTGGCCGCACTCATGGAACATGGTGATCACATCATCATGACTAATGGTTGGTTGCTTGGTAACGCCATTGACTGTTACAGGAGCGGGGAAGTTGCACACCAAATAAGCCACAGGTGTTTGAACCGTGCCATTGGTGAGATTTCTTCGTCCTCTGGCATCGTCCATCCACGCGCCGCCGCGTTTGCCAGATCTTGCATAAGGGTCTAGATAAAAATTAGCCAGCAGTTTTCCGCTCTTACTTAATACTTTGAATGATTGGACGTCTGCATGCCACACCGGCAAAGAGTCTTTTTCGATCTTCACGCCAAACAAGGTTTGCACAAGACCAAACAATCCATCAAGCACCTTTGGCAAAGGAAAGTATTGTTTGACTTCGTTTTCAGAAAAAGCATAACGCACTTGTTTGAGCTTTTCTGATGCAAACGCCATGTCCCATGGCTCAAGATTTGATAGACCCAAATGATCTTTGGCGAAAAGCTGTAATTCTTCCCAATCCTTTTGGCCATGAGTTTGAGCTCTCTTGGCAAAATCAGTTAAAAACTGATCTACCTCTGACACAGTTTTTGCCATTTTGGGGGCAAGACTCAAGGCGGCAAAATTTGCAAAACCAAGCATCTTGGCTTCTTCATCCTTGAGACGAAGCTGTGACAGCATATTCTTCGTGTTATCCCATTCAGCTTTACCGCCACTGAATTGTTCAGATAACTCTGATGCTCTGGTGACGTAGGCTTCGTAAAGTTTTTTTCTCAGAGGCCTGTTTTCAGAAAGTTGCATGACAGGGAAATACGATGGGAAGTGAAGCGTGAATGCCCAACCCTCGAGTTCCTTTGACTCAGCCGTTTGCTTTGCAGCAGCAATGGCATCTTCTGGTAAGCCAGCCAAATCCTTTTCATCGGTGATCACATGCACAAAGTGATCTGTTGCATCTAAAACATGATCAGAGAATTCTTTGGATAGCTGCGCTTGCTGATCTTGTATTTCCGCAAAGCGGATTTTTTGATCATCTGATAGTTCAGCACCACCCAAACGAAAATCTCTCAAGGAGTTCTCAATGACCTTGCGTTGAGCGCGATCAAGTGAGGAGAACTCAGCTGATTGACTCAAGGCCTTGTACTTTTTGTATAGCTCTAAATTTTGACCAAGATTTGTCCAAAAGGCAGTGACCTCTGGCAGCATTTCTGCATGAGCTTTTCTGAACTCTGGGGTGTCAGCGACACTGTTCAAATGACTGATCACACCCCAAGCACGCCCAAGATTTTCAGTTGCATCTTCAAGTGGCTCCACCAAGTCTCGCCAAGTGGCAGGGGTGGTTGTTTGTAAAGATAGATCAACCGCTTTTTGAGCTTCAGACAGAAGTTGCTCAATGGCGGGTTTGATGTCATCAGCCTTGATAGAGCTGTATTCGGGAAGGCTTTTGCCAAAGGCGAGTAGAGGATTGAGTAATGGATTATTCATACTCAATATTATGTCCTGAAATCGAAAAAAGTTCAGGCGATAAAAGGCTTACGCCAAAAGGGTCTTTATGCTTTGACTCTTTCAGCGGCCTCAAGGGTGTTCAGCAAAAGCATGGTGATCGTCATTGGACCAACACCGCCTGGAACAGGAGTGATTGCGCTGGCAACATACTTCACTTCATCAAAGTCCACATCGCCACAAAGCTTGCCATCAGGCAAGCGGTTGATACCAACATCGATGACCACAGCGCCATTTTTAACCATGTTGGCGGTGATCATTTTTGGTTTGCCAGTGGCGACAACCAAGATATCAGCTTCTTTGGTGTGAGCCGTTAAGTCTTTGGTTTTACTGTTACAAATAGTGACTGTTGCCCCAGCTTGCAATAACAACATGGCCATTGGTTTACCAACAATATTAGAAGCACCGATCACAACCGCTCGAGCGCCTCTGATGGGGTAGTCAATGCTCTCTAGCATTTTCATACAGCCATAAGGTGTACAAGGCCTAAACAAGGGTGCGCCAATCATCAATGCACCAGCGTTTGCCACATGAAAGCCATCCACATCTTTTTCAGGGGCGATGGCTTCGATCACTCTGTGACTATCAATGTGCTTTGGCAATGGCAACTGAACCAAGATGCCATGGATCTTCTTGTCTTGATTTAATTCATTGATGCGAGCAAGAAGTGCAGCTTCGCTCAAATCAGCAGGATGTCTTTCAAGTATGGAGTACATCCCCACATCTTCACAGGCTTTTACCTTGTTTCTCACGTAAACCTGACTGGCAGGATCCTCGCCCACCAATAAAACCGCTAAACCAGGCTTGACGCCTTTGGCTGTCAAGATAGCTGTTTTGGCAGCAATTTCTAGTCTGATTTTCTTGGCAAGGGCGTTGCCGTCAAGGATTTGTGCGGGCATATTAATTATTAGATTCAGATAAGGCGAGTCTTAATAGGTCTGCAACAGTGTTGACGTTGAGCTTTTCCATGATGTTGGCGCGATGGGCTTCAACCGTCTTGATTGAAATATTCAAATCATCGGCAATTTGTTTATTGAGTCGACCAGCAACAATTCTCTCAAGAACCTGTTTCTCTCTGCCGGTCAATTTACTCAATAGATTTTGAGTGTTCTTTTGAGTATCTGCTTTTGCATAGTCAATTCTAGCCCTGGCCAGCATCTTTTCAACCAATACTTTTAACTCGGACTCTTTGAATGGTTTTTCAATGAAATCGACCGCACCTTTTTTCATGGTTGAAACAGCCATTGAAACATCGCCGTGACCAGTGATAAAAGAGATTGGCATAGGGATGCCTTCTGCTAAAAGACGCTCTTGAAGCTCAAGACCAGACATACCTGGCATACGCACATCCAGAATTAAGCAAGAAACTGTTTCCTTGTGGTCGCCCTGAAGAGCTTGGAGAAACCTCTCAGCACTTGGCTGGCATTTAACAGTGTAGCCATTGCTTTCTAAGAGCCATGTCAATGAATCTCTCACGGCTTCGTCGTCATCAACGACATAAACGATTTCAGGTTTCTTGTTCATATACTTAATTATCCTAGGGGAAGTAGTATTGTAAAGGTGCAGCCCGGACCAGGTTGATCTTTTTGTGAAGCATTGTTTTCAGCCCATAGGCGACCATGATGGGACTCAATGATGGAGCGGCAGATGTTCAAACCCATGCCCATGCCATCATGTTTGGTGCTAAAGAAGGGTTCATACAATCTTTCCAAGGCATCTTCCGGGATTCCAGGGCCTTGATCCATGACGCGAATCCGAAGCATGGCTGGGGAAACCGAGTCATCAACATCAACCACCAGCTTGATCAGCTTGGAAGAGTTGGCTTTGTTTGGGGTGTGCTTAATTGCATCAATCGCATTTTTCAATAGATTTACTAAAACCTGTTGAATCAAAATTGGATCCAAAAAGACCTTGGGTAAATTATCTGCAAAAGAAATGCTGATTTGAACTCCGTATCTCTGCGCTTCAATTTCAGCCAAACCCACAGAGTCCTCAATGATTTCGGCCACATTGACCACCACGCTTTGAGGTTGACTTCTTTTTACGAAACCCCTGATGCGTTGAATGATCGTGCCGGCACGGTGAGCTTGATTGGTTGCCTTTTCAATCGCAGGCAGGATATCTTTTTCAATATCGATGTTTTGTTGTGACTTCAGTCGATTGGCGATGCCTGTGCAGTAGTTTGAAATCGCAGCAAGCGGTTGATTCAATTCGTGCGCTAGAGAAGAGGCCATTTCACCCATCGTTGTTAAACGACTTGAAAATTGAAGCTTTTCTTCTTGTTCACGGGTTTGATCTTCGGCTTTCTTTCTTGCAGTGATATCTGTTGCAATGATCAATTGTGCCAAGTGACCATCTACCCAAGAGATGTAACGGCGTCTTACCTCATACCAAAGTTTGGTTTGATTGATTTGAATTTCCCTGAAGTCAGATTGCGTTGGTGTCAAAGCTGAGGCGGGCAAGCCAGCAAAACCATCCACACTGTCAATATCCAATGCCCCCATGTCTTCTGGATCGATCTCATGACCAGCCAAATCTAGGTGGGCTTTTGTTGTGTTGCCAAAAGTTTCTCTGTAGTACTTATTAGCAAACAAGAGTTGCCCACTCTGCAATGAAATAACCGAAACGGCAGCATCAAGACTTTCCAATACCGTGGTAAATCGTTCTTGAGCCAGTGCCAATTCCTGTCGAGCTTTGATGGGTTCTGAAATATCAACAATTGAACTGATCCAGCCAGATTGCTCACCTTTTTCATCAATCAAAGGCGACACAAATGTTCTGGAATTAATCTTGATGCCATTTTTCTTTTGCAGGACCGCTTCAAAGCCGGCCTTTGGTGAGTTTCCTTTAAGGGCTACCGCCATTTTTTTAGTTAGTTCAGGAACTAATTCTGCTGGCCAAAACGGAAATGGTGGAGACATACCAATTAGTTCATGTCGTGACCATCCTGTCATTTCACAAAAGGCCGGATTCACATAAGTGATTTTTCCTTGCATGTCGTGAGCTCTCATGCCAATCGTGATGGACTCCTCCATGGCACGCCTGAAATTGGTTTCAGTTTGCAAATCTTTTTGGATTGAGTAACGTTGAGAGGTTTGTCTCCAAACAGACCAGAGGCTCCATAAAACAAAGCCGCTCAAACCAATGACCAACCAAAGTAAGGTGCGATAAGTTAAATTGGTTGGCGGTGGGTATGTGCTGACATGCAAGGTCAATGGAATTGGCGTTTTATCCAGTGTCACACTGTGCTCCAATGATCTGGAGCTGGTTCGCTTGGGGTTTGAGCTGACCATCTCTTTGCCATTGGTATCCAATAGTGCAAAACGGTAGAGACCATTTAATTCACTAGGAATCATGTGCTGAACGATTCGTTTGCCGGAGTAGAGTGCTGCTATTGCACCAGTCACTGCACCATTTTGAATGATGGGAGTCACATGCCAAAAAACGTATTGCCTATCTGTATTGGAGGTCTCATTTTCTGCCGGATGAAAGCGCAACATTTTTCCATACGTCGCTTTATTTGATTCCGCTGCTTCAGAAAAAATGTCATTTAACTCTGTATCAAGCACAGACTTAATTGAAGTTCTTTCTGACCACTTCGAATAGCTTGGGTTATTGGGCAGGGTGGCGATGCGATTTTGTTTGCTGTCTAACCAACGCAGTTGCAAAATTTCAGGACTGTCTTGTATCAGCTTGGTTGATAGTTTGAAAAATGATTCTGGGTATTGAGATTTACTTGCGGAGTTACTGATCTCGCGACTCAATTCTAGGATGGAGTCTTCATTGGCAGCGAATCTTAGTAACACTCTTTGTTTGGCAAAGGCAGTCTCGCGGTAGAGGGTGTATTGCTGCTGATTTTTATCTTGGTAATTCAGTGTCCACAGGATCAATCCCATCGCGCAGGTGAACAACACAATGGCCAATACCGGTATGTATAAAAATGTATATGACCTAGCCCTTTGTTTAAGTGCTTTGGTTCTGAACTTCTTGATGGCTTGACCAAGATATTGAGGAATAACTGTTTTCAAATGAATACTTATTGACTAGGGAAAACCATGCAATCTTAGAGTGTAATTCGGGTCGATACTGAAGCTTAGGATTTTTTCAATTTTTACTTAATATTGCCACGCAACATAATCCCATATAGTGATAAATAACTTCGTTATATGAAATATTGCTTGCCCCGGCAACGTGGCGTTTTTAGAATTTGAATAAGACAAAAGGGTTTAGCCCTATTAATAGAGCGAAGTAACCAGGAGACAAGCATGGCTGATTTACCAAATCAACAGCGAGGGGCTAATGGCTCTGAGGACATCGATCCAATCGAAACCAAAGAATGGATTGATGCCTTAAATGGTGTGATCAAACAAGAAGGCGTTGATCGCGCTGCATTCTTGATTGATGAGCAGATATCACATGCTCGCGTCAGCGGGGTGGTGCAACCCTTCCATGCTGAGACACCTTATATCAATACGATCCCTGTTGAGCAGCAAGCGAAACTTCCTGGTGATCAAGAGATTGAGCACAGGATTCGTTCTTACACTCGCTGGAATGCCATGGCGATGGTGTTAAAGGCCAACAAAGACACCAACGTTGGTGGACACATCTCATCTTTCCAGTCTGCCGCAACTCTCTACGATGTGGGCTTCAATCACTTCTGGCACGCTCCTTCTGATAAGCATGGTGGTGATTTAGTTTTTGTTCAAGGTCACGTTGCCACTGGTGTGTATGCCCGTGCTTATATGTTGGGTCGTTTAACCGAAGAAAATTTAAATAACTTCCGTCAAGAAGTTGATGGCAAAGGTATTTCTAGTTACCCGCATCCTTGGTTGATGCCAGACTTTTGGCAGTTCCCAACAGTCTCAATGGGCTTAGGCCCAATCATGGCTATTTACCAAGCCCGTTTCATGAAGTATCTACAAGACCGCGGCATGGCACAAACAGAGGGAAGAAAAGTTTGGGCATTCTTGGGTGATGGTGAAACCGATGAGCCTGAGTCATTGGGTGCCATTGGTATGGCCGGTAGAGAAAACTTAGACAATCTGTGTTTTGTTATTAACTGTAATTTGCAGCGTCTAGATGGTCCAGTTCGCGGTAACGGAAAAATCATTCAAGAACTTGAATCTGAATTCAGGGGCGCTGGTTGGAATGTGATCAAACTAGTTTGGGGTACTCATTGGGATGCTTTATTTGCCCGAGATAAAAAGGGTATCTTGATGAAACGTCTTGGCGAGATCGTGGATGGTGAGTACCAGACCATGAAAGCCAAAAATGGCGCATACGTCAGAAAGATTGTTTTCAATACACCTGAATTAGAAGCTTTGGTGGCTGACTGGAGCGATGAAGATGTTTGGAATTTAAATCGCGGCGGTCACGACCCACACAAAGTCTATGCCGCATTCCATGCAGCCGCGAATCATAAAAATCAACCCACCGTTATTTTGGCAAAAACCATCAAAGGTTATGGCATGGGTGGCTCAGGTCAGGGCATGAACATCGCTCACCAAGCCAAGAAAATGAACATTGAAGACATCAAAGCATTCAGAGATCAATTCAAAATCCCAGTGCCTGATGACAAGTTAGAAGAATTGCCTTTGGTTAAGTTTGAAGAAGGTAGTCCTGAGTTGAATTACATGCGTGAACGTCGCATGGAGTTGGGCGGTTATCTGCCTCAACGCAGAACTAAAGCAGAAAGCTTAGAAGTTCCAAAGCTTGAAGTATTTGCTCCATTGCTTGAGGCCACTGTTGAGGGTCGTGAAATTTCAACGACCATGGCCTTTGTGCGTATGTTGAACATGGTGGTTAAAGACAAGACCATTGGCAAGCGTGTGGTGCCGATTGTTCCTGATGAATCCAGAACTTTTGGTATGGAAGGCATGTTCCGTCAATTGGGCATCTGGAACCAGTTGGGTCAGCTTTACACGCCGCAAGATCATGATCAGTTGATGTTCTATAAAGAAGACAAGCACGGTCAAATTTTGCAAGAGGGTATCAATGAAGCTGGAGCGATGTGTGATTGGATCGCTGCGGCAACATCCTACTCAACACACGGCGTACCAATGTTGCCGTTCTACATTTTCTACTCAATGTTTGGTTTCCAGCGTATCGGCGATTTAGCTTGGGCTGCTGGCGATATGCGTAGTCGCGGTTTCTTATTGGGCGGAACCGCTGGTAGAACCACATTGAACGGTGAAGGTTTACAGCACGAAGACGGTCACAGTCATTTGTGGAGTGGTGCAATTCCAAACTGCATCAGCTATGACCCAACCTTTGCTTTTGAATTAGCAGTGATCATTCAAGACGGTATGCGCCGCATGATGACCAATCAAGATGATGTTTATTACTACATCACCTTGATGAATGAAAACTATGCTCACCCAGCAATGCCTAAGGGTGCTGAGAATGACATCTTGAAGGGCATGTATCGCTTAACCAGTGTTGGTGACGCAAAAGCCAAGCTAAAAGTTCAGCTACTCGGTAGCGGCACAATCCTCCGTGAGGTGATTGAGGCTGCCAATATGTTGCGTGATGAATGGGGTGTTGCTTCTGATATTTGGGGTTGCCCAAGCTTCACAGAATTGGGCCGTGATTGGAATGCCGTCTCACGTCAAAACATGTTGAACCCAACTGATAAGCCAGTGCTATCTCATGTAGAGAAGTTATTGAAAGACACCACTGGTCCAGTGATTGTTGCCACGGACTATGTGCGTTTATTCCCAGAGCAAATCAGACCAGCCCTTCAGAATATTGGTAAGAGATACACGGTATTAGGTACAGATGGTTATGGTCGCTCTGATACACGTGAGAAGCTTCGCCACTTCTTTGAGGTGGATCGTCGCTGGGTCACAGTTGCTGCGCTCAAAACTTTGGCCGATGAAGGTCAGATTGAGCACAAGAAGGTTGCGGAGGCCATCAAGAAGTACGGCCTTGATCCTAAAAAACCAAACCCAATGACAGTGTGAGGAAACTAAGATGAGCCAAGTGATAGAAATCAAAGTTCCTGATATTGGAGATTATGACGGCGTTCCTGTGATCGAAGTTCATGTGAAGCCTGGTGACGTGGTTGAAAAAGAGCAATCTTTGGTGACCTTGGAATCTGATAAAGCCACCATGGATGTTCCTTCATCACATGCTGGCGTGGTCAAAGAAGTTAAAGTTAAAGTAGGTGACAGCATTTCTGAAGGTCATGTCGTGATTCTTTTGGAAGAATCAGGTTCCGCATCAACTCAGGCTGCCCCTGCAGTCTCGTCTGCGCCTGCTCCTCAAAAATCAGCAACACCAGCAGTTGCGCCAGCACCCGTAGCGGCAACAGGTGGTTTAGTGAATGTGACTGTTCCTGATATCGGCGATTACAAAGGCGTTCCTGTGATCGAGGTTCATGTCAAACCTGGTGATGTGGTTGAAAAAGAGCAAACATTGGTGACCTTGGAGTCAGATAAAGCCACCATGGATGTTCCTTCTTCACACGCTGGTGTGATCAAGGAAGTCAAAGTAAAGGTGGGGGATAGCAT
>CALMBU010000050.1 GCA_937863045.1 uncultured Polynucleobacter sp.
GTAAGGCATGCCGCCAGCGTTCAATCTGAGCCAGGATCAAACTCTTCAGTTTAATTCCTGTGATGCATTACTGCATCGTCGCTCACTCATTCAGAATCGACTCCAATCTTTCGACCGGAACCAAATTTACTGTTTTGTGAGTACTGCTTTATATCTGTCCCGAAGGACTGGATGTCTTTTCCCAGTACCCACATTTATCGGTTGACTACTTTTTAAAGAAGGCTGACTGTTTTTCGTTAATTTCGAATCGCATTCAGCAGAGAAACGAGACTATGCCATACCCTTTTTGGCATGTCAACACCTTTGGCAGAAATAATTCATGAATTGCGCAAAATTATTTTCATAATTTTTGTTGTTTTGCTTTTTCTTGTTTATAAACAAAGGCTTATATTGGCCCTTGTTTCACCAATTAAGAGCGCCCTGCGATGATGATTTCTTATGAATTATCCAAAGTATTTTTGAATTTTTTTCTGCGGCAAATTTAACTTGTGCGGAGGGCCGAACCAGTCAGTAATTTGACCCAAAATGATCATTTTTTATGAAAAAAGCCCACAAAAGTGGGCTTTTTCTAGAACGCGGTTCAATTTCCCCTCTACTTAGAGCCATCGAGCCTTTTTTTATCGGCCTCAGAAATCAAGTCAAAAACCTTGGTGACTTGTTTTACTCCGGGCACGCTGCGTGCAATTTCTACGGCACGATTTGCTTCCGCATCAGTCACAATGCCCATCAAATAAACTTTACTGGCCTCTGTAACAACCTTCATTGAATTTGAGGGAATACCTTCAGTAGCAACAAAGACGCCCTTGATCCGAGTAGTTAAAAAACTGTCATTTGCTCTCGCGCTTAAGCTGCTGATTGGGGCAGCAACCAATTCATTAAAAACGGCTGTGACATTTTTCATTTTCTTAACGTCTGCTTCAACACTCAGCCTGATTGCGTCAGTTCTTGTTTCACCCGTCAATAAAACACGGCGGTTGAACACGCTCACATTAACGTTAACGTTATCGCCATATTTTTTAGTTAAGAAGCTCTCTGCTTCCAACTGGATACCCCTGTCAATTGCTTGAGTTCCGGGATTTCTTCTGTCAGCAATCACGAGTGCGCCGCCAGCCATTCCGCCCGCAACCAATGGGAAGCAGCCGGTCAAAGCTGTCGCGCCTGCACCAAGCGCGATTAATTTCAAAGTTTGGCGTTTAAGTTGCTTAGTCATTTTTACCCTCAGAATTTAATCGAACATCAAATGATCAACACCATCGCACAAGCAATGCAATAACAACAAATGTGTTTCTTGTATGCGAGCAGTGCGATCGGCGGGAACGCATAAATGAACATCAGAATTTTTCAAAATATTTTTTATCTTGCCGCCATCTTTACCCGTGAATGCAATCACAGACATTCCCTTCAGATGAGCAGCCTCAATCGCAGCAATCACGTTTGCAGAATTTCCTGAAGTTGAAATCCCCAACAGTACATCACCCGCCTGACCCAGCGCTCTAACTTGTTTGCTGAAAATGACTTCATAGCTATAGTCATTAGCAATTGCCGTCAGTATCGACGAGTCTGTGCTCAATGCTATCGCAGGCAACTCGCGACGCTCGCGCTCAAATCTACCGACCAATTCAGCAGCAAAATGTTGAGCATCCGCTGCTGAACCGCCGTTACCGCAGGCCAGAATTTTCTTATCAGAGGCTAGAGCTTGGTGCATCAAGTTGATGGCGCGAACAATGTCTTCAGACATTGTTTCGGCTGCCTTTTGCTTCGTTTCAATGCTGTCAGAAAAATGTTTTTTGACGCGTTGCTTTAAATTGTTTTTAATCTCTTCACTCATGGCTAGATTATGCCTTCAAGACTTATTTATACAAAGATATATTACCTTTTAACTGAGCAAAATTGCCATGCCAGAATCTTTGATGCATCATCATTTAATTGAGTCATATTTACTCAAATAGAAAGCAAGTATGGATATTTTTAAATTCGCGCATGGGCAAAGTTTTCCTGCCGGAACACTTTACCTTGTCCCAACGCCAATTGGAAACCTAGCGGACATCACGATAAGGGCGCTGCACATCCTAAACCAGGTAGATGGGATTGCTTGTGAGGATAAGAGACACAGCGCCATGTTGCTGAATGCATATGGCATCTCTAAGCCTCTTTATGCTTTGCACGAACACAATGAAATTTCTGCAAGCGCCTATCTTTTAGAAAAACTTCGCAATGGCGAACGATGGGCCTATATATCAGACGCAGGAACTCCTGGAATATCTGATCCAGGCGCCATTCTTTGTGAAGAAATAAAAAAGGGCGGTCAACAGGTTTGCCCCTTGCCAGGTCCCAGCGCAATCACAGCCGCAGTTTCTGGGGCGGGTGATTTCTTAAAACACGGCAATGGTGGCTTTCAGTTTTTAGGCTTTTTGCCTGCGAAAGCAAATCAACGGGACGAGTTACTGAAAGTAGTGGCAACATCAAACATCAGCTCTTTCTTTTATGAGGCGCCGCACCGCATAGAGTCGACGCTCAACTCAATCAGCGCTCATCTAGACGGTGATCGAAGAGTGCTGATTGCAAAAGAGCTGAGTAAGATTTTTGAAGACATCAAAGTGATTTTTGTTCGAGATTTGCCGGATTGGATGAAAACAATTGATAGCTGGCAGGGGGAGTATGTTCTGGGCATAGAAGGGGTGGCGCAGAGCGAATCACCAACTCATTTTGACGAGCAAACGCTCCAATGGATTTCTGCAATCAAGGGCAGAATAGGGCACAAAGAGCTCTCTGAAATTATTTCTCAAATCACGGGCATCAGTAAAAAAGATGCCTACCGCGAGTTAATTGAGAAAAAAGAGGCGTAAAAAAAGCCCCGGTCAGGGGCTTTTTAGATCAATGCTAGGTTTTTATTTTTTTGGCTCGGCTTGCTTTGGCGCTTCTGGAGCCGGAGCTTTAGGCTCTGCAAACTTACCGCCTGCTGAGGCCGTCAAGTAAACAACAGCTCTTCCTAATTCATAGTCAGAAACGTCATCTGGGCTTGTGCCAGCTCGAGCAGGCATGGCGCCCTTACCCTTAACAACAGCAGTCAAAAGACTGTCGTAACCACGGCCAAGTTTGCCACTCCAGCCACCAACGTCACCATACTTCGGCGCACCAGCTGCGCCTGAGGCATGACAAGATGCGCATGCTTGCTTATAAATTTCTTCGCCAGACTTAAATACTCTTGGGCCCGAGGCATCCTTGAAGTCTAAAAGTGCGACTGGTTTAATCAGCTGATTAGCAGATTCTGCCGCTGCATCAGCACTTTCTGCAGGCTTTTTTCCACTACCCACATAGGTCATTAAAAGAGCGATGACGATCAGCGGTACAAAAAAGCTCGCAAAAACCATCACAATTAACTGCTTGGGTGATTTAATCAAATTTCCGTGTTCTTCACTCATTGCACTTTTCCTTTTTATCTAGCTCGCAAGCATTATAGCGAGGATAATTCCCTTCAGCCTTACAATCTTTCAGACGCGACCGTAGTTCAATGGATAGAATTAGAGTTTCCGAAGCTCTCGATACAGGTTCGATTCCTGTCGGTCGCACCAAACTCTAAATCCCACACAATTAGACCCGGATCAAGCTCAAATCAAGAAAAACATCTAAAATAAGACATTCTTGAATTTTGCCCTTAAAAAGGTCGCTATGTCCGCAAATACTGTAGAAGCTACTATTGACCAACCAATTCCAGTTGGCCAACCGATTCCTCACAGAAAAGTCATTCGTTCTTGGCTAACGCCATTGACTGAGCGCGCAGTTGTGCGTGCGATTGTCTTGCAAATCATTGACACAGTTATTCTGACCGCCGGTATAGTCGGCACAGTTTATTTTGAATCAGTTTTGGTAAAAATTCTTTTGGCTGTTTTTTCTGGCTTCATGATTGGCCGTATTTTTATTTTGGGCCACGATGCATGTCATCAGAGTTTTACACCGCACCGCGGACTAAATAAAGTATTGGGGCGTCTTGCATTCTTGCCATCACTAACCCCTTACAGCCTTTGGGAAGTTGGTCATAACGTGGTTCACCATGGACAAACAAATTTAAAAGGTTTCGATTTTGTTTGGGCGCCTTTATCTCTCGAAGAATATAACAAGCTAACTCCAGCAGAAAAAGCATTAGAGCGTCACTACAGAAGCGGCTGGGGTCCTGCGCTGTATTACATGTTAGAAATTTGGTGGAAGAAGATGTTCTTCCCAAGCAAGAAGGCCATGCCAGCTACTCGCCCAGCCTTCTTATGGGATAACGTTTTAGTGTCTGCATTTGCAGTTATTTGGGTTGGCGCTTTAGTGGTTGCCGCCATTCAAACCAATCAATCTATCCTGCTCACAGTGATCATGGGCTTTTTAATTCCATTTTTCTTTTGGAATGCCATGATTGGATTTGTTGTGTATGTTCACCATACTCATCCAAGCGTTTCTTGGTACTCAGATAAATCTGAATGGCTCAGAGCGCAACCATTTGTTTCAACAACTGTGCATTTGGTTTTCCCATTTAAATGGGGTGCATGGATGCATCACATCATGGAGCACACTGCACATCACGTTGATATGAGTGTGCCTCTTTATAAGCTTAAAGAAGCTCAAGCAAAACTAGAAAATATGCTTCCAGAAAGAATCATCATCCAAAAGTTTTCTTGGGCTTGGTATTTTGATACCGCCAAGCAGTGCAAACTTTACGACACAGAAAACAAATGTTGGTTAGATTTTGACGGCAATAAAACAGCCGATTCAATCAGAGTCGTTTTAAGTTAAAAGTTCCGCCAAAACGCCCTTTCAAGGGCGTTTTTCAAAAAGCCGTTAAAATAGCGTCTTGAATCATTAAGAGAAGTTTATATGTCAACCCCGCCAAGCACACTGGAAAGCAATACAAGAGTCATGAAGTTTTGCTCCTCCTGCAGTAGAGAAAAGCCTCTAGAGGGTGGCACATGGATTCCTACAAGCAATCGCAAGCAACGTTGGATTTGTGCTAGCTGCCTGTATAACAGAACCCACCGCACAGGTTCTGCCAAGGCTTAATTAGCCATTTCACCAACGTAAGGATTGTTTTTTCTCTCTTCCCCAAAGGTGGAGACTGGGCCGTGGCCCGGGATAAAAGCAATGTCATCCCCCAAGGGAAAAAGCTTTTCTCTAATAGACCTTATTAGGTCAGCGTGATTTCCTCTAGGAAAATCAGTGCGTCCAATCGACCCCGCAAACAACACATCCCCAACAATCGCCAAGCGATCATCCTTGCCGTAAAAAATGATATGACCTGGGGTGTGGCCTGGGCAGTGCTTGACCAATAATTCAACTTCACCGACGGTAACAACATCGCCGTCATTCAGCCACTTATTCGGTTCAAATGCCTGGGCCATCGGAAAACCAAAACGCTTACTTTGCTCAGGAAGCTGATCAAGCCAAAAGCGCTCATCTTCATGAGGGCCTTCAATTTGAATGCCTAAATCACGCGCCAAGGAAGCCGCACCGGCACAGTGATCAATGTGCCCGTGTGTTAACAGGATTTTTTCAGGAATTGCGCCGGCCTCTTTAAGGGCACCCAGTATTTTCGGAAGATCTCCGCCTGGATCAACAATGGCGGCTTGATTGGTTTTTTCACAAATCAAGATCGAGCAATTTTGCTCAAAGGGGGTAACCGGAACTATGAGTACTTTTAAAGTCATAGCTCCGATTATCTCAACAAACTATCAATTACCAACTAGATTCACGATCAGGGCTTGAGGTAATTTTGTGAATCGATAAATCAGCTCCATCAAACTCATCTTCTTGGGACATGCGTAGACCCAAAACTGCCTTCAATATGCCATACACAATCAATCCTGAAATTGCAGCAAATGTAACTCCTGCCACAGTTCCAATTAACTGAGCTGTGAAGCTCACGCCACCCAATCCGCCCAAGGCCTTTTGTCCAAACACCCCTGCAGCAATGCCGCCCAAGGCTCCGCACAAACCATGAAGGGGCCAAACACCCAAGACGTCATCGATTTTCCAGCGGTTTTGAACCAAGGTAAACATCACCACAAATAAACCTCCAGCCATTCCGCCAACAACCAAGGCGCCCATTGGATGCATTAAATCTGAACCAGCACATACGGCGACAAGACCCGCTAAAGGACCGTTATAGCTAAAGCCCGGATCATTTCTTCCCGCGGCCCAAGCAACCAAAGTTCCCCCAACCATGGCCATCAATGAGTTCATGGCCACTAGGCCGCTGAGTTTTTCAACCGTTTGTGCGCTCATGACGTTGAAACCAAACCAACCAACTGCCAACACCCATGCTCCAAGGGCTAAAAATGGGATGCTTGACGGTGGATGCGCAGAAACTCTGCCATCTTTGGTGTATCGCCCATGGCGGGCGCCCAACAAAATAATGGCAGGCAAAGCGATCCAACCCCCTACGGCATGAACTACAACGGAGCCGGCAAAATCATGAAATTCTTCGCCCGTTAATTCCTTCAGCCAGGCCTGAAAGCCAAACTGCTGATTCCAAACCATTCCTTCAAATATCGGGTAAACAAAACCCACCAAAATAAATGTGGCAATTAATTGGGGATTGAATTTGGCACGTTCTGCAATTCCGCCAGAAATAATCGCCGGTATCGCTGCAGCAAACGTCAATAAAAAGAAGAATTTAACTAACTCATAGCCGCTTTTTTGGGCCAAAACCTCAGCACTCGAAAAGAAATTTAAGCCGTAGGCAATGCTGTATCCAATGAAGAAATAGGCGATTGTTGATACCGCAAAATCGACCAAAATTTTAACGAGGGCATTGACTTGATTCTTTTTACGCACAGTTCCAAGCTCTAAAAAAGCAAAGCCTGCGTGCATGGCTAGCACCATGATGGCGCCCGCCATGATGAAAAGGGCATCAACCCCTGACTTAAAGTTTTCCATTGATCGCCCCTAGATGACTTTTATTGAGCTTCGGATTATGAATGTTCTTATGCACGAAAAAAGTCACTTATGCACCAAAAGTGTGCGAATGATATTTTTGGTGGTTTTTTGTAGCTTGGGTACAATGTCGCATCGATGGGAGAGTTTGGTTTTACCAACGCCGAAGGCGCAATGCCCATGAACGCTCAGGCAAATGGACCGTCGATATTTACACTCTGGAGAGCGGCATTAAATTGCCCACCGAAGGGGCTAAAAGAGTACAAATGGTTTGAACTCTTCAATCTCTCAGGTAACAGGACAGGGGGGCATCAATTCCTTTAAGGAGTTTGGATGTCGGCTGCCCCTACAAACCTAAAACGCACCATTCTTTTTGACGCGCATCAACTGGCCGGTGCAAAGCTCGTTGATTTCGGCGGATGGGAAATGCCAGTTAACTATGGCTCTCAAATTGAAGAGCACATTGCCACCCGCACAAATTGTGGTGTTTTTGACGTGTCTCACATGGCTGCGGTTGATGTTATCGGAAAAGATGCAAAAACTTTTTTAGAAAAAGTTGTTGCTAACAACGTCAACAAACTAAAAAACAATGGGCAAGCACTTTATGCCTGCTTGCTCAACGATGAGGCTGGCGTCATTGATGATTTGATTGTCTATCGCCTAGATCCCAACTATCGTTTGGTGATCAATGCTGCAACAGCTCACACAGATCTTGAATGGTTGAACAAGCAAGCATCTGGCTTTCAAGACGTAAAGCTCATTCCTAGAAGAGCTGATCTGGTCGGCAATCAAAATCCTCAAGGCATGATTGCAGTTCAAGGCCCTAAGGCACTTGAGCTTATTAAAAAAGCGATTCCATCGCTTGCCAATGCAGCATCTGATTTAAAAAACTTTCATGGGTCATGCGAACAAACTCCTTTTGGAGAAATCATGATCGCAAGAACAGGCTATACGGGTGAAGATGGTGCTGAGCTATTAGTTCCACTGAACCAGACTGAGGCAGTCTGGAATCTTTTAATTGCACAAGGTGCTCAACCTGCAGGTTTGGGCGCGCGCGACACTCTTCGTTTAGAAGCCGGCATGAATTTATATGGTCAGGACATGAATGACCAAACGAATCCTCTTGATGTTGGTCTTTCTTGGACCGTTGATCGTTCGAGCGAACGTAACTTCATTGGCAAATCTGCTCTAGAGAGAAAGCCTCAGAAATTTATTTTTTTAGGTTTGATACTTCAAGACAAGGGTGTGTTGCGTGCCCATCAAATTGTTAGATCAAGCAAAGGTGAGGGCGAAATAACCAGCGGCACATTCAGTCCATCGCTTCAAAAATCTATTGCGCTTGCCAAACTTCCTTTAGCAACTGAAGTTGGCGAGACAGTGAAAGTTGTCATTCGTGACAAAGAATTAAATGCAGTTGTTGTTAAACCCCCTTTCGTTCGCCATGGCAAAGCCTTGGTTTAATTTTGGAGAAACTACTATGAACATTCCGCAAAACCTACATTACACAGAATCTCATGAATGGGTTCGCAAAGAATCTGATGGCTCAATCACTGTTGGAATTACTGACCATGCTCAAGAAGCATTGGGCGATATTGTTTTCCTTGAGTTGCCAAACGTTGGTAAGTCTTTGAACGCAGGTGATGCTTGTGCCGTGGTTGAATCAGTGAAGGCTGCCAGTGATATTTATGCTCCATTGTCTGGCGAAGTCATTGCCATCAATGATGCAGCTACTTCAGCGCCAGAAACAGTTAATTCAGATGCCTATGGCTCATGGTTATTCAAGATTAAACCGGCAGACATCAGCAAAGTTGATGGCCTTCTTTCAGCAGAAGCATACGGAAAAAACATTGGTGCATAAAAAATGAAAAGCTCCCTGACCACACTAGAAAATCATGACGCCTTTTTAAGCCGTCATATTGGCCCATCAGCCAGCGATGAATCCTCAATGTTGAAATTTTTGGGGTTTAATCAACGTGATGAACTGATCGATGCAGTTATTCCAGGCAACATCAGAAGCAAGTCAGCGCTTCCCCTGGGCGACTACACCAATGCCAAAGGGGAAAACGAAGCCCTTGAGTTGCTGGCCAGCATTGCCAATCAAAATAAAGTTTTTAAAACATTCATTGGTCAGGGTTATTACAACAACATCACCCCTGGCGTGATTCAAAGAAATATTCTTGAAAACCCAGCCTGGTATACAGCTTACACACCGTATCAACCAGAAATTTCTCAAGGTCGTCTAGAGGCAATCATTAACTTCCAGCAAATGTTAATTGATTTAACAGGTATGGATATTGCCAACGCTTCTATGTTGGATGAGGGTACTGCAGCAGCTGAAGCCATGACATTGGCACTCAGAACTTGTCAATCAAAGTCGATGACTTTCTTTGTGAGCAAAGATGTTTTGCCACAAACATTGGCCGTCATTAAAACAAGAGCAAGGCCATTAAATATTGAACTTGTGATTGGCTCACATGAAGATGCATTAACAACCGATGCTTTCGCAGTGTTGCTTCAATACCCAGGTGTTGATGGCGCGCTTTTAGAAAAAGAAAAATACCTTGCCATTGCAGAGGCGGTCCATAGCAAAGGTGGTTTACTCATTGCTGCGGCTGATTTGTTAGCTTTGACGCTACTCACTCCGCCAGGTGAGTGGGGTGCCGACGTTGCGATTGGCAGTGCTCAACGCTTTGGTGTGCCAATGGGTTTTGGTGGGCCATCTGCTGGATATCTTGCCACGAAAGATGCTTTTAAGAGAAGCATGCCTGGTCGCTTGGTGGGCGTAACGATTGATGCGCAAGGCAATTCTGCATACCGCCTTGCTCTTCAAACCAGAGAGCAACATATTCGACGTGAAAAAGCCACATCTAATATTTGTACAGCTCAAGTATTGCTTGCCGTGATGGCCAGTATGTACGCTGTTTATCACGGGCCAGAAGGGCTTAAAAAAATCGCATTGCGTGTTCATCGCCAAACCAGCATCTTGGCATTGGCTCTAAAACAGCTTGGTCTTGAGGTTGTCAATACTCATTGGTTTGACACTCTTACCATTAAGACACCTAACGCCAAGAAAATTCACGAGGCTGCCGAACAACATTCTTGTAATTTGAGAGTCATTGATTCAGAGCATCTTGGCTTATCAATTGACGAAACAACTGGCAGAAAAGAATTGCAGATGTTGTGGGCTATTTTTGGCGGCAAAGGTGAGCTAAAAATTGATGAGATTGATCAATCAGTTTCTAGTTCGGTTCCAAACTCACTGATTCGCAATAGCGCCTATTTAACGCACCCGACATTTAATCGCTATCACTCTGAGCATGAAATGCTCCGTTATCTGAGAAGCCTGGCTGATAAAGATTTAGCGCTTGATAGAACCATGATTCCTCTCGGTTCTTGCACGATGAAGTTAAATGCCACCAGCGAAATGCTTCCTGTGACTTGGCCTAGCTTTTCACAAATTCACCCCCTTGCACCAGAAAATCAATGGGCAGGATATGCAAAACTAATTGAAGATACCGAGCGCATGATGTGCGCGGCTACCGGCTACGATGCCGTGTCTTTACAACCAAATGCTGGCTCACAAGGTGAATATGCAGGTCTTCTTGTGATCCGTGCTTATCATGAGTCACGCGGGGAAGGGCATCGCAATATTTGCTTAATACCTTCGTCTGCACACGGCACTAATCCTGCCTCAGCCCAAATGGCGGGCATGGAAGTGATCGTTGTTAACTGCGATACCAACGGTAACGTTGATTTAGTTGACTTGAAAAACAAAGCCGAACAGCACTCTAAGAATCTTGCTGCCATCATGATCACTTATCCAAGTACTCATGGTGTGTTTGAGGCAGGCGTTCAAGAGTTATGTGAAATCATTCACCAGCATGGCGGTCAAGTTTACATTGACGGCGCCAATATGAATGCCTTGGTTGGTACTGCGGCACCCGGTCACTTTGGTGGCGATGTTAGCCACCTTAATTTGCATAAAACTTTCTGTATTCCTCATGGCGGTGGGGGCCCAGGTGTAGGTCCTGTGGCCGTTCGTTCACATCTTGCCAAGTTTTTACCGTGCTCTTACACCGCCGGCACCGCTTCAAAGTGGAATGATCTTGAGTGGATGAGAATCAGTGCTGCTCCTTTTGGTTCAGCATCAATCCTTCCCATTTCATGGATGTATGTTGCGATGATGGGGGCTGCTGGCCTTACCAAGGCAACTGAGATAGCCATTGTTTCTGCGAACTATGTTGCTAAAAAACTTGAGAACTTCTATCCAGTTTTATACAAAGGTAACAAAGGCTTGGTTGCTCACGAGTGTATTTTGGATTTGCGCCCTCAGCAGAAAGAGTCTGGTATTAGTAATGAAGATGTTGCCAAACGCTTGATGGACTTTGGCTTTCATGCGCCAACGATGAGTTTCCCTGTTCCAGGCACATTGATGATTGAGCCAACCGAAAGTGAATCAAAGTTTGAGCTAGATCGTTTCATTGAGGCGATGGTTGCCATTGCAGAAGAAATCAGCAAGGTAAGCAATGGTTCTTTTGATAAGGAAAACAACCCGCTTAAAAATGCCCCTCATACAGCTGAAGTGATTTTGGCCAACGAGTGGAATAGGCCATATACACGGGAAGAAGCAGCATACCCAGTAGGTCGCTTACGCAAGAATAAGTATTGGCCTCCGGTTGGTAGGGCCGACAACGTGTATGGCGATAGAAATCTATTTTGCACCTGCGTACCAATCTCTGAATACGCATAACTTAGCTTCTCTTTAGATGCTGATGGGGTCGCGCTCGATATACCAGCCGACCCCTTTTCTTTTGGTGTGCGCCTCGGTTAAATAGTGCTGCAAAATTTCAATGCTTTTTTGCAGGTCTTGCCTATTCTCAGACTCAACCAACATTTGAGCCCGCTCTTTGCCAGCAATTCTCATCATGGCGCGCGGAATGACATCGCTAAGCATGACGTTTGCCGGCCAAATTTTGTCTGATCTTGCTAGCTGCGAGGCATCCTTCAACATATCAAATGCTTGCAATAAAGTTTTATGCTCGCCATGGACCAAAGCTTGATATGAAAACGGTGGCAAGCCAACCATCTGTCTTTCGTTTTTTATCTCTTCTAAAAAACCATCAACATCAGCGTTTCTTAAGTGCTTATAAGGTGCCGCTTCAGGATAATTGGTTTGAATAATGACTTTTGATTCGCCGGCATCTTCACTGCGGCCAGCCCTCCCAGCAACTTGCATGAGTTGAGCAAATAATCTCTCGGCAGCTCTGAAGTCCTGCGAGAAAAGACTGGCGTCGGCATCGATCACCCCAACAAGTGAGACTGATTGATAGTCATGTCCTTTGGCAATCATTTGGGTCCCGACGATGATGTCAGCTTGACCTTCATGTATTTCAGCGAACAAACTTTCTGCGCTGCCTTTTGTTCTAGTTGTATCAGCATCGATACGCAATACTTTTGCCTTGGGGAATCTTTCTGACAAAAACTCCTCGATTTTTTGTGTGCCCTTGCCCAATGGACTCAGATCTGTATTGCCGCAATCAGGACAGGCCTTTGGTACAAGCTTCATGACTCCGCAATGATGACAACACAAATTCTTTTTTTGCTCTGTTATCTTGTGCAAGACCATGTGCGCAGAACATTTCACGCAATCTGATAACCATCCACATGCTTGGCAGTTAAGCACAGGGGAGTAGCCTCGGCGATTGATATAAATGATGCTTTGGCGCCCTTGCTCAATATTTTTTTGTAGCTCATTCAGCAAGTGCTCGCTGAGCCCATGCTCATTTTTTTTACCTGCTTTTTGTTCCTGTTTTAAATCTAGGATTTGAATCAATGGTGGCTTTGCATTTTTTGCTGCACGCTCTTTTAGGATGAGAGTCTCATATCTTTTTTCTTGTGCATGAAACCAAGTTTCTAAGCTGGGTGTTGCTGATGCCAGCACAACCGGAATATCAAGTTTTTTCCCGCGCCAAACCGCAAGATCTCTGGCTGAGTACCTAACGCCCTCTTGCTGTTTGTAAGACAAATCGTGCTCCTCATCGACCACGATTGCTTTTAGATTCGGGGCCGATGTAGCTATGGCCATGCGAGTACCCAGTATGATTTGCGCCTTGCCCAAATGTGCTTTTACCCAGTTATCTGCCCGCGTCCTATCTGTGATCCCGCTGTGCATCACCACCAATTTTTTTCCTGGAAACGCTTTTTCAACTGATGCTTCTAATTGTGGTGTTAAGTTGATTTCTGGGACCATGATCATGACTTGTGATTCATCGTCCTCGAGGATTTTTTTCAGCCAATGCAAATAGGTGAGTGTCTTGCCGCTTCCCGTAACGCCTTGCAGTAAATTGCAGCTGAATTTTTGGCTGATACTTTGATTCCATAGTTTTTCAACGATCAACAATTGTTCTTTGTTCAGGTGAATTTCATTCTCAGATTTCGCTTGTGTGTTTTTTATTGCGGCCTTTGCTTTACTAAGTCTTTTTTCTTTAGCGAGCAATTCCCATTTGTTTTTTTGCCTCCACATTTTCGGTATTGATGGAATCAACACCTCGCCAATGGGTCTTTGGTAGTAAATTGCCGCAAACTCTGCCATCGCTACAACGTCACTTGAAATTGGCGGTAATGGGGCGATGGCTTGTATTTTTTTTATTTTTTTCAAGTCGTATTCAGTTTTATCCAAAATCTGCATCACAATCCCGATGCATTCTTGTCGTCCAAAACTTACTTGAACTATCTGTCCTTTTTCAGGCTTCAAGGCAAAACCTTCATCCCAGGCGTAGTCAAATAATTGATTCAGTGGACTGTCTATAGCCACCTGAACAATTATTTTTTCTTGGCTTTTACTATCAAAGCTCATGTTTTACTTTAAGTCCATGATGAAGAGCATTGCACTTATTGGTTTTTTAAAATACGTGGTTTTGGCTGTGGAAAACCTTGTGGATAACTGCTTAATTATCCCAGTATTTCAAAATAGGCAGCTCTTTTTATGTATTAACTCTAATTACTATTGGAAATAAAAAATCATATAAATTAACAACTTACAGACTTTGATTTGGCTCGCGGGGTGATTTTCTCTGGTGCAAGCTTTGTTTTTTATGCGTGATGATGCCTGTGCATAAGTTACCGCTCACATGCTTATTTTTACTTATTTCTAAGTGCTTTTGAGTGGTTAACCACAGTCTCTGCTAGTGCAATAACATGCTCCGGGTTGGTGAACTGTGATATTCCATGACCCAGATTAAAGACATGGCCATCCAATGGGTGCAAGTTTTCAGCCAAAGCAGGGGCAGCGGCCAATTCATCCAAAATTCTCTTAACTTCTGCGCTGATTTGCTCGGGGCTTGAAAATAGGGCCAATGGGTCAAAGTTTCCTTGAAGGGCTAGCGGTGTTTTGTTTGCAAGTAGACGCTTGCGTGACTTTGCAACCGATGCCGTCCAATCTAGGCCGATAACATCTGCGCCAGAATGAGCGATGTCTTCTAACCAAATTCCGCCGCCTTTTGTGAATACTAGAATCGGAATTTGCTGTCCGTCTTTTTGTCTCGGCAACAGATCAATCACGGCTTTCATGCTGGCCAAAGAGGTTTTTTGATACCAACCATCTGGTAATAAACCACCCCAAGTATCAAAAATCATCAATGCCTGTGCGCCTGCATCAACCTGCGCCGTTAAATAATCAGCGACTGATTGTATGTTTGTATCTAAAACCTTTTTCATTAAATCAGGTCTTTGATACAACATCTCTTTTGTATTCTTAAAGTCGGACGATCCTGAACCTTCAATCATGTAACAGGCCAGAGTCCATGGGCTTCCTGAGAAACCAATCAGCGGAACTCTTTGTTGACCATTTTGAGTGAGTGCCTTTCTGATTTCAGATACGGCATCAAACACATATTTCAATTGATTAAGATCAGCAGGTCTTAAATTCTTAACTGCTTGCTCATCTCTTAATGGTCGACTGAATCTTGGTCCTTCGCCAGCCTCAAAGCTCAAGCCCAATCCCATTGCATCTGGAATCGTCAGAATATCTGAAAACAGAATTGCCGCATCCAATGGATATCGATCCAATGGTTGCAAAGTAACTTCTGTTGCTAGCTGGGGATTTTTTGCAAGCGCTAAAAAACTTCCTGCTTTAGCTCTTGTTGCGTTGTATTCAGGTAAATAACGTCCTGCCTGGCGCATTAGCCACAGTGGTGTTCTATCTGTTGGCTGCTTGAGGCATGCGCGCAGGAAGCGATCGTTAATTAAAGTCAATTATCTTTTCTGACGTAACTTTGCAATTGCTGCAAGTTGTGCTGCCGCCATTGCAAACTCAGATTGAGCGTGAGCAAAATCAATATCAGTATCGCGATTTTGCATTGCTTCTTCGGCTGCTTTTTTGGCTTCTAAGGCTTTTGCTTCGTCAAGATCGTGACCGCGGATAGCAGTATCGGCAAGCACAGTCACTTTGTTTGGCTGTACTTCAAGAATGCCGCCAGCCACGAAAACAAACTCTTCTTCGCCATTGGCTTTCTCAATACGAACTGCGCCCGGTCTAATTCTTGTGATGAGAGGGGTGTGTCCCGGAAGAATACCCAACTCGCCACTTTCGCCTGGCAAAGCAATGAACTTTGCTTCACCGGCGAAAATTGACTGCTCAGCGCTAACTACATCAACATGGATGCTAGACATTTAAATTCCTTGGTTTACTGCAACTTCTTAGCTTTTTCGATGGCTTCATCAATGCCGCCAACCATATAGAATGCCTGCTCTGGCAAATGGTCAAGCTCACCGTCAACAATCATCTTGAAGCCGCGGATAGTTTCTTTGAGTGGAACGTATTTACCAG
>CALMBU010000051.1 GCA_937863045.1 uncultured Polynucleobacter sp.
TAGAAATTAGTATAAAAAACAATGGCATACAGATGCCGATGGTAACGCGCCTCCTGCGAACTGACGACGCATGCGATACCATCGGTGTTCTGGCAAAAATTAATGCCAATAGTTATCAATAAAAATGACTATTTAAAATAGCTGATTTAGATATCCTTATTGAATGGAGAAGACAATGATTGCAGTAGGACAACAGTTACCAAACGCCACAATTCATGAATTTTTAGAAGTTGCTACAGAGGGTTGCTCTGTAGGACCAAATGCCTTTGAAGTGAGCAAATTAACAGCAGGTAAAAAGATTGTTATTTTTGGCTTACCAGGCGCATTCACGCCAACATGTTCAGCTCAGCATGTTCCGGGTTATGTTGCTCACTATGATGCAATCAAAGCCAAGGGTGTTGATGAAGTTTGGTGTTTATCAGTCAATGACGCATTTGTGATGGGCGCTTGGGGTAAAGATCAAAAGGTGAGCGGCAAGGTTCGCATGATGGCTGATGGCGCAGCAGAGTTGACCAAGAAACTTGGCTTGGAATTTGACTTAACAGCTCGCGGTATGGGTGTTCGCTCACAACGTTATTTGATGATTGTTGATAACGGTGTGGTCAAGCATTTGGCTGTTGAAGCAGCTGGTAAGTTTGAAGTGAGTGATGCAGCTTCTGCACTAAAAGCACTTTGATTGATAGATAAATCATGTTGAGACAGCGCACCATTGCAGCCCCTGTTAAGACCGTTGGTATTGGATTACACACGGGCCGCAAGGTGACGCTTAAATTAATACCTGCACCAATTAACACCGGCATTATTTTTCATCGTGTAGATCTTCCTAATGCCCCAGGAATCAAGGCTGATGCCCATTTAGTGACCGATACACGTTTGGCCACGGTGCTGTCAAATGGTGATACCCGAGTTTCGACGGTGGAACATTTGTTATCTGGATGCGCCGGACTTGGCATTGATAACTTGATCATTGAATTAGATTGTGAAGAAGTGCCCATCATGGATGGTAGCGCAGCTTCATTTTTGTTTTTAATTGAATCAGCGGGTCTTCAAGAGCAAGATGCGCCGCGTCAATTCATTGTGATTAAAAAGCCAGTTGAGATTAAAGAGGCGGGTAAATTAGCTCGCTTAGAACCGTTCGACGGATTCAAGTTAGATTTCACAATTGATTTCAAACATCCTGCGGTTGATAAAACTGGTCAAAGACATGTGATTGATTTTGCAGACAGCACTTATGCAAGAGAAATTGGACGAGCCAGAACGTTTGGCTTTGCTCATGAAGTCGAGGCTTTGCGTGAAATGGGTTTGGCTCGCGGTGGCAGTTTAGATAATGCGATCGTGTTGGATGAGCACCGAATTTTGAATAATGAAGAATTGCGCTATGACGATGAATTTGTGCGTCATAAGATTTTGGACGCGATTGGTGATTTGTATTTGGCAGGTCATCCAATTGTGGGTGCTTACATTGCTGAGAAATCAGGCCATGCTTTGAACAATGCATTGCTCAGAGCTTTATTTGCAGACCCAAGCAGTTATGAAATAAAAAGTTTTGACGAGACCGACGCACCGAAAGCTTATCAATTAAAAAATAAGCCCTTGTTTGCCTAAAAATTAGGCAAATCAATCTTTTTTGGCTTTTTCAGCCTTTTTTCCGATTTTTCAAGAGTTTTTCAACAGCGGCCCGCAGTGGTGAGCTGTTATCCAGTTGATTCATCAATTGAGACCAGGATTTTTCAGCGCTTGAAGGGAAAGTTGGCGGTTTTTCTGTGCTTTCCACCTTGTTTGGAGCTGGTATTCCTAAGCCCCCAGGAGCCTGTTTAATCCCTAAAGATCTCGCTGAATAACCTTGTTCTTGGAGTTTTAAGAGGATTGAGGGTGACTTTTGACTGATCCGGGTGGCGATCGCTGCATTGGTGACCAATAGGGTCAATTGCCCAGTTTCTTCTGAAAAACCCCCTGCTTTAACCAAGCCAACCGCCTTCTGAAGCCCATTTTGATTGAGGCTGAGGTCAATGGCTTGTTGTAGTAAAAGATTGTTTTCAGCCTTTTGAAGTAGGTCTCCCAGGGGTGTATTTTTTTCAATGCAAGCTAATGCATCACGGGCATTCGCAGATGGCCGTCTGGGTGCTAAACTTTGAGGCTTAAATTTCCTCGCAAAAGTCATGGTTACTGGTCTTCTTAAGAAAATATTTGGTAGTCGAAATGATCGACTAATTAAACAATATAAGCGCATTGTCGCTCAGATTAATAGTCTGGAGCAGGGCATTGCCGCGCTTGACGATGCTGCATTGCAAGCAAAGACAGCTGAATTCAAGTCAAAGTTGGCGGCAGGCCAAACAATGGATGAAATCTTGCCTGAGGCTTTTGCTGTTGTTCGTGAGGCCAGCAAGCGTGTCATGAACATGCGTCATTTTGATGTTCAGATGATTGGTGGCTTGGCATTGCACCAAGGAAAAATCGCAGAAATGAGAACTGGTGAAGGTAAAACCTTGACTGCAACTCTGCCGGTGTATTTGAATGCTTTGACAGGTAAGGGTGTTCACGTTGTGACAGTGAACGATTATTTAGCACAGCGTGATGCTGAATGGATGGCTAAGCTTTATAACTTCTTGGGTCTGAGTGTGGGCATTAATTTGTCACAAATAGAACATGAGGCCAAGAAAAAAGCATATGACTCAGATATTACCTACGGAACAAATAACGAATTTGGCTTTGACTATTTGCGCGACAACATGATTCAAGAATTGGATCAGCGTGTGCAACGTGGTTTGGCTTATGCCATCGTTGACGAAGTTGACTCAATTTTGATTGACGAGGCGCGCACGCCTTTGATCATCTCTGGTCAAGCAGAAGACCATACTGAAATTTATGTGGCGATGAATGCCTTGCCGCAATATCTAACGCGTCAGTACGGCGAAGAAAAAGCAGATGGTTCAGGTGTTATCACTCCAGGCGATTACATCGTCGATGAAAAATCTCATCAAGTATTTTTAACTGAAGTGGGTCATGAAAAAGCTGAGCTTGCTTTGGCTCAAATTGGTTTGATCAAAGAAGGAGAGTCTTTGTATGCTCCTCAAAACATCACCTTGATGCACCATGTGTATGCCTCATTGAGAGCACACACACTATTTAATAAAGATCAGCATTATGTTGTCCAAAATGGTGAAGTTGTCATTGTTGACGAATTCACTGGACGACTCATGCAAGGGCGTCGTTGGTCCGACGGTTTGCATCAAGCCGTTGAGGCAAAAGAGGGTGTCGCGATTCAGCATGAAAATCGCACATTAGCGACGATCACCTTCCAAAACTATTTCCGCATGTACAGCAAGCTTGCAGGTATGACGGGTACGGCTGATACAGAGGCGTATGAGTTCCAAGAGATTTACGGTTTAGAGACAGTGATTGTTCCTCCTAATCGCATCAATGCCAGAATTGATAGGCAAGATCAAATCTATCGTTCATCGATGGAGCGTTACAACGCAGTTACCAAAGATATCGAAGATTGTTACGAGCGTGGTCAGCCAGTCTTGGTTGGTACAACATCGATTGAAAACTCAGAGTTGATTTCATCATTATTAGATAAGGCGAAATTGCCTCATCAAGTATTGAATGCAAAACAACACGCCAAAGAAGCTGAAATCATTGCGCAAGCAGGCCGTCCAAAAATGATCACCATCGCAACAAACATGGCTGGTCGAGGTACAGACATTGTTTTGGGTGGTAACGTTGAAAAGCAAGCTGGCTTGATTGAGCAAGATGCTGCAATTTCTGCACAAGATAAAGCTGTGCGTATTAAGAAATTACATGATGAGTGGCAAGGCTTGCATGACCATGTGGTGAGTGCGGGTGGTTTGCACATCATTGGTACCGAGCGTCACGAAAGCCGTCGTGTAGATAATCAATTAAGAGGTCGTGCGGCGCGTCAGGGTGATCCAGGTTCATCAAGATTCTATTTGTCTTTAGACGATGCTTTGTTGCGTATCTTTGCGGGTGAGCGCCTGAAGTCGATCATGGATCGCTTGCGCATGCCTGAGGGTGAGCCAATTGAAGCTGGCATGGTGACTCGCTCTATAGAGTCAGCCCAGCGCAAAGTTGAAGCCAGAAACTTTGATATCCGTAAGCAATTATTGCAATACGATGATGTGGCCAATGATCAGCGTAAAGAAGTTTATCGTCTGCGCAATGAGGTTCTTGAGTCAAAAGACGTTGGCGATTTAGTTACCAACTTGCGCGAGGCATATTTCACTGACTTATTCCATGATCACATTCCTGCTGAATCTGTGATTGAGCAGTGGGACGTGACTGGATTGCAGCAAGTGCTATCAAATGACTGGGGTTTATCAGTTGATTTGCAAGCCATCATTGATGCGACAGACACCATTGAGCCAGAGGACTTGCTTGCTAAAGTATTGGAAAGCACTAAGAGCCTTTACGATGCCAAAGTTGAATTGGTGGGCAGAGAATCTTTTGCCAAGTTTGAATGTTCAGTGATTTTGTACGCGCTAGATACTTCATGGAGAGAGCATTTGGCAGCTTTGGATCATTTGCGCCAAGGTATTCATTTGCGTGGCTATGCGCAAAAAGATCCTAAGCAAGAATATCGTCGTGAAGCATTTGAACTATTCTCTCGCTTGCTAGATACAGTCAAGTTAGAAGTGACTCGCACCATCATGGTGGTACGAATTGAAACCGCTGAAGAATTAGAGCGTGCCTCAGAGTCTATTCAAGAAGATTTGGCAGACGTGAAGGGTGTGCAGTATCAGCATGCCAGCGCTGATCAAGCCGGTGATGAACCTTCTGCCAGAAGTGCTGCACCGCAAGCGGCTGCACCTCAACCTGTTCAAGCTGGCCCCAAGGTGGGCCGTAATGATCCTTGCCATTGTGGCAGCGGTAAAAAATTCAAGCATTGCCACGGACAACTCACTTAATTAGATGTTTATTTGAATCATTGATTCATTTTTAGAGAAGACACCATGCCAGTTAATTCCCCATTACCAATTGCCAGTGAATTAACCCCTGTGAATGGTGTCCGCTTGGGGCATGCAGAAGCCGGTATTAAAAGGCCTGGTCGCAAGGACGTTCTGATCATTGAGCTTAATGAAGGCTCTAGTGTTGCGGGTGTTTTTACAAAAAATCGGTTTTGTGCAGCACCGGTGCAAATTTGTAGAGAGCATTTACTAGCATCAGCAAAGAGTGGCGCGGATATTCGAGCATTGATCATCAACACAGGTAATGCCAATGCAGGTACTGGTGAGTCTGGTTATAAAAATGCAATGCGCACTTGTGAAGAATTGGCAAAGTTGATGGGTTTGAAAAAAGAGCAAATCTTGCCTTTTTCAACCGGCGTCATCCTTGAGCCTTTGCCAGTAGAAAAAGTCATCGCTGGCATGCCTCAGGCGATCAGCAATTTAAATACTGATAACTGGTTCAATGCTGCTCATGCGATCATGACCACGGACACTCAGGCAAAAGCTTATTCAAAGCAAGTTGAGATCAATGGTCAAACCATCACATTGACCGGTATCAGCAAGGGTGCTGGCATGATTCATCCCAACATGGCCACCATGTTGGGTTATGTGGCAACTGATGCGAAAGTGTCACCAGCTTTATTGCAGCAATTAACCACGGCTGCTGCTGATCTGTCTTTCAATGCCATCACGATTGATGGTGATACATCCACCAATGATTCATTCATTGTGATGGCCAGTGGAGCCAGTCAGGTAGAGATTCCAGCTTCGGGTCAGGCACATGACATCTTCCGTCAAGCCTTGATTGAAGTCTGTCAAAAATTGGCTCAAATGATTGTGCGAGATGGTGAGGGTGCGACTAAATTCATCACGATTCAGATTGAGGGCGGTAAGAGCGATGCTGAATGCAAGTTGGTGGCCGAGGCAATCGCTCATTCACCTTTAGTTAAAACAGCTTTTTTTGCCAGCGATCCTAATTTAGGCCGTATCTTGGCTGCGATTGGCTATGCGGGTATTACAGATCTTGATGTTGGTCGTGTGCAGTTATGGTTGGATGATGTTTGGGTTGCCAAAGATGGCGGACGTCATCCTGACTATCAAGAAGCAGATGGCCAGCGCGTGATGAAGCAAGCTGAAATCACGGTTCGTGCTAACTTAGGTCGAGGTCAAGCGACTCAAACTGTCTGGACTTGCGATCTGTCTCATGAATATGTTTCGATCAACGCTGATTACCGTTCTTAAAGCGATACCGCTTAATTTACAAAGATCATAGGAAAGTCATGTCTGATAAGTTAGACCGTTTAGATAATCTATTGCAAAGACTTGATGAGTGGATGCCAAAATCTTTGACAGACAAAGATTGGACTTCTGCCGTGGCCTTTAGATGGCGTCGCAAAGATACCCTCTTGGGTAAGTTGGGATATCTTCAGCCAGTTCATCATATCTCTGATATCACATTCAAAGATCTACAGCACATTGAGCGTCAAACTGATCTTATTTTTACAAATACCAAGCACTTCGTAGAAGGTAAGCCCGCTAATAATGTTTTGTTAACGGGTGCCAGAGGAACTGGTAAGTCATCTTTGATCAAAGCCTCTTTGAATGAGTTTTCTGCAAAGGGCTTACGATTGATCGAAGTAGATAAAGAGCATTTGACAGATCTTGGTGATATCACTGATTTATTAGCAGCGCGACCTGAGAAATTCATTATTTTTTGTGATGACCTATCGTTTGAAGACGGCGAGTCAGGTTACAAATCTTTGAAGTCTGCTTTGGATGGTTCCATCTCTGCCCAAGTTGATAATATTTTGATTTACGCAACATCCAACCGCCGTCATTTACTGCCTGAGTACATGTCAGACAATGAGTCATACAAGCACACCCCTGATGGAGAATTGCATCCTGGTGAAGTTGTAGAAGAAAAGATATCCTTATCCGAGAGATTTGGTTTGTGGATTTCTTTTTACCCACCCAAACAAGATGAATATCTTGATATCGTGGCCCACTGGTTAAAGCATTTCGGCTTAAGCCCAGAGAAAATTGCAGCTGCAAAACCAGAGGCTTTGATTTGGGCTTTAGAAAGAGGCTCAAGATCGGGGCGCGTGGCTTGGCAGTTCGCCCGCCATTGGGCTGGACAGCAGGATTAAGCCTTTGGCTGCTGCGCACGAGCCCTTGTCACCCAGACCGGTTGTAGAGGTTGCAGTAGGTGTTTTGTTGGATGGTGCTGGAGCGGTATTGCTTGGTCAGCGCCCAATTGGAAAGCCCTATGCTGGTTATTGGGAGTTTCCTGGTGGAAAAATAGAATCTGGTGAAACTCTCTTCACCGCTCTTTCTCGAGAACTTCAAGAAGAAATTGATGTGCGCATTGATGATGCAGAAGAGTTCATGGTTTTAGAGCATGACTATCCTCACGCCTATGTGCGTTTACATATTTGTTTGGTGAGGTCCTGGCAGGGTCAAGCGCGTGGATTAGAAAATCAAGCCTTGGGCTGGTTAAATATCAAGGACATTGATCGTCTTGATATCGCAGGATTTGATCCCGTCCTACCAGCCACACTACCTATTTTAGAAAAGCTAAAAACTTTAAAAGTTTTTTAGAGATTAGTCTTGAGGGTTATCTTTAGAAGTTACAAAGAGATAGTTCGAAAGGAACATCTTCTGCAAAAGCGCGAGGCTTTGCTTCACCGTCACAAGTCATGAAGCGAGTCCACAGCATGTATTTGTTGGCGCTGATTTCAGGAATCAAATGTGATTGATGAATGCCAACGCGCATCAACTGATAGGTTTTGCCAGAAAGCATTTGTTGGTATGAGCCTTTAGGTGCAAGCATCTCAGCAGGTTTGCCTGAACCCCTTAGTAATTTTAAAAATAACTGGCTGGCATATTTCCATGACATCAAAGGTTCTACAAACTTCTTTAAGTTCGCGCGACGAATATTTGCGTCCGTGAATTGCCATGCGTAATACGCTGGCAAATCTACTGGGCTTGTTCCGCCTGGGATGCTTAAACGTGAGCGAATCAAATTCAACCACTCGCTCTCTAAGATCTGTGCGTTGGTCTTACCTGTTTGATTGATCTTGCCCCAAATGATGTTCATTTCTTCAAGCGTGTTGAGTAAAGCATCTTGATCAATGTTGCTGGAGTTCTTTAGAGCTAACAAACTATTTTTTTGACGATCAAGTTCTTTCATAAGACTTGATTTCAAATCTGCGCGCGAAGTGATCTCACCTAAATCAAACAAGATTGAAATGGCTTGATGTTGATCTCTTGCATCATCTTTTTCTACGAAGTATTCGAAACGATCAAAGAGATACTCCAGCCTTAAAAGACTGCGTACTAGTTCGTTGAAGGGGTATTCGTAAATAATCACAGATTCATATTCTAGACTGAAAATATGTGATTTTTGGCAAAAAAAGCGGCTTTTTAAGTACTTTTATGCCTCAAAAGTATCTGATGAAGTCGCTGAGCCTCAATTTTTAGATCCTCAATTCCCTGATTATTTTCAATCACGAAATCAGCCACTACCATTCTGTCATGACGGCTGGCTTGACTTGCAATGATCTTTTGAATCATGGCTACTTCAAGGCCATTTCTCTTCTGTACCCTAGCTATTTGCTGGGGTTCAGGGCAATCAATCACCACTATGCAATCCAAGGCCTGGGGAGATTGATTGATCCAAAAGCTGGATTCGACCAATAAAGGCACCACGTAAACAAGGTAGGCGGGATTCTTGGCAAGGCTCAGTAAGCTCAAGCGTTGGGTTTCTTGATAAATCAAAGGATGGGTGATTTTCTCAAGCTTTTCTTTGGCTTTCGGGTCAGCAAAAATAAGCTCCCTCATCTTTTGTCTATCTAAAGAGCCATCTTCAAGCAAAAACTCAGGCCCAAAATCTTGCTCAATAGCGCTCATGGCCAGGCCATTGGCTTTTGTGATGTCGTGAGCAATCAGGTCGGTATCGATGATGGCGGCACCACATTTTTCTAATTCTGTGGCCACCGCACTTTTCCCGCTGCCAATACCTCCGGTCAATCCAACCCTTAGAAGATGAGATGGATGAACAGGACTATTTGAAGGCTTGGTTTTTAAATCTGCCATAACAAAACAATGATGCCACCAAATGCAATAAATGGGCCAAAAGGAAATGCATGTTTGTGATCTTGCCCATGAATTCTCAGCCAAACATAACCACCGATCAAACCAGACACGGAGGCAATTAAAAGAATGTAGGGCAAGCTTTGAAGACCCAAACAAGCACCAAGCCCGGCCAATAACTTGGCATCACCCATGCCAATGCCATGGTGACCCCTGATTTTTAAATACAGTTGGTTCAGGATATATAGGCTTAAAAATCCAAACAGGGTGCCCAAGATCGATGACTCGACACTTGCCCAGCCAAGCCCTAAGAAAATGTTTGTGATGAGCCCGTAAGCGATTAACCCATAGGTCAGATAGTCGGGCAAAAGAAAGGTTTTGAAATCTATCCAAGACAGTATCAATAGGATGCCAATGATGATGGCTGCGGAGAAAATTTCAATCAAAGAATCTGCCCCATTTCAAAAATAGGTAAATACAAAGAAATCACCAAACACCCAATGATAAGCCCCATGATGAGCATCAAGCATGGTTCGATGCTTTGAGCCAATTGATCAATTAAATGGTCTAAATGATCCTCTTCTTGATTGGCGATATTGGCAAGCATTTGAGGTAAATCTCCTGAAGCTTCACCCACTTTGATTAATTGGATTTGTTCTTTGTGAGTTAGAAGAGATTGCTCTGATGCTTGACCAATGGATTCTGATAAAGACCAACCTTGCGCCAAAGAGACATTGATTTGGGCGCAGAATTTAAAACTGATCCAGTCATTGGAGTGAAGCGCTGTTTGTTTTAGGGCTTCAAGAATCGGTACCCCTCGAGAGGTTAGTAAGGAGATATTCCGACTCCATTGAATCAGCAGAGAGCTTTTTCGAATCTGACCAAAAATGGGAAGCTTCAATAAGAGAAGGTCTACAGCTTGCTGTGTTTGGGAATGTTTTTTCCAAATGAGCTTGAATGAAACCATTAAGCAAAGGATTGCCATTGCTAAATACAAAAAATAATTTTGTACCCAATGAGAGGCATTAATTAAAAGCCTTGTTGACCAAGGCAGTTCGGCTTGAAAGTTAGCAAACATACTTTCAAAGCTGGGTATCACCCACTGAAACATCGCGATCAAAACAAGGACTGAAACACCGAGAACAATGCACGGGTAGCTCAGCGCTTTTTTAATTTTCTTTTGTAGTTTGATTTGTTTATCAAGATAAATGGCTGCTTGTGAAAGGCTGTCTACAAGATCGCCAGTGGCTTCACCGGTTTGAATCAAGTTGACACAAAATGGATGAAATCCTATTTTGCTGAAAGAGTAGGAAAGACTGTTGCCATTGGCCAAGGATTTTTGGATATTGGAGAGCCCCATCAATTGAATGGCATCCAATAAAGACAAGCCCGACCTTAAGAGTGAATGAAGTTGTCTGATCAGGTGAAGTTGAGCATTTTCTTTCATCCGATGTGGCGCCTGATTTCATTTTCAGAGCTCAGCCCTGCCGCAAGAAGAGTTTGTGCAGATTCTTTCAGAGTCGATATCTTTTCCATATGGCATTGAGCTTGAATGGCACTCAAGGATGCTTCATTTTCAATCAGCTGTCTTAATTGATCGGATAGGCGCATCACTTGATGAACCGCTGATCGACCATAAAAGCCAGTGCCATGACAGGTTGCGCACAACTTAGTTTGGCTTTGTGTTTGATTGTCTGAGCAAGCTTTACAGAAAATACGGACCAATCTTTGCGCAGTGATGCAACTGACATTGTTGGCAATGTCACTGTGCAAGCACCCCAATTGTTTTAGTCTGAAGATTGCACTGGGTGCATCGTTGGCATGTAGAGTGGCTAAAACTAAATGACCTGTTTCAGCGGCTTGCAATGCAATCTTTGCTGTCACAGCGTCTCTGATTTCTCCCACCATGATGACATCAGGATCTTGTCTCATTAATGCCCTTAATGCCACATCAAAACGCAAGCCTGCTTTTTCATTGATCGGGACTTGATTAACGCCTTGCAGTTGAATTTCAACCGGGTCTTCAATGCTGGTGATATTGCGACTGCCATCCATCAAATACTTCAAGCAGCTATAAAGAGTTTGAGTTTTGCCGCTGCCAGTGGGGCCGGTGACCAAGATCATTCCTTGAGCCTGCTCAAGGCAGTGCAGTAAATTTTGTCTTTGGGTTTGATCAAAACCGATCTTGTTGATGTCAAGATCATCATCTTGTTTGCTCAAGACCCTTAATACAATTTTTTCTCCATGCAGAGTGGGTAGGGTTGAGATTCGGCAATCAACGTTGTTGAAATTGGCGCTTTCAGATCCCTTAGAGCCACTCAATAACATTTGACCGTCTTGGGGTAGGCGTTTCTCTGAAATATCCAAGCGTGCCAAAATTTTGACTCGACTAGATAGTCGGTCATGCCAATGCGCTGGTGAACTTCTTAAGTGACTCAGGCAGCCATCAACGCGCAAGCGCACATGGCTTACTCCGTTTTCTGGCTCAATGTGAATGTCGCTGGCATTTGCCAGGAGTGCTTGATCAACGATGTCTTGCCAGAAATGAATGATGACATCTTCTTCTTCAATCATTCGGCTGATAAATGCGAACCGTCTTAATGATCTGTTCATCCACCTGGATGATTTCCATGACCACGTCGCCTATCTTGACGCTCACGTTATTCTCAGGAATATCTTCCAAGGTCTCTATCAAAAGACCATTCAAAGTCTTTGGACCATCGGTAGGGAGATCAAGGTTTAAAAGACGATTCAAATCACGCAAGCTCGCTGTGCCATCTGCAATGTAGGTATCGTCATCAGACCATTTTGTTTTGATCGCAAGATCTGGAAGAGATGTTGTGAATTCGCCAATCAGTTCTTCTAAGATGTCTTCAATGGTCACAAGGCCTTGCACAATGCCGTACTCATCCACCACAAGACCGATGCGCTCTTGATTTTCTTGGAAGAATTGAAGTTGCTGTAAAACAGGTGTGCCACTTGGAATGAAGTAAGGCTCACTCAATAATTCTTTGAAGTGGTGGTGTTGTAGATCTTCATCACCTAGCAAGCTCAGGGCCTTCCTGACTGCCAAGATGCCAATCACCCGATCAGAATCTTCATCGCAGACAGGTAGTTTGTTGTGATAGCAAGTCTCAAGCTGATGGATCACATCTTCAATGGGTTTTGAAAAATCAAGAACTTCCATGCGTGACCTTGGTGTCATCACATCATCCACCTTGATACTCTCAAGATTGAATAGATTGACCAAGATGCTTCTGTGTTTATTCGGAATGAAATGGGTTGACTCAAGAACCACTGAGCGCAATTCTTCTGGCGTCATATGGGCGTCTTGATTTGCTTTTGTATTCACCCTAAGAACTTTCAGCAAACCAGAAACAAACACATTGATGAGCCACATGACAGGCTTTAGGATCACGATCAAAGGTCTGATGATCCAACTGGTAGTTATCGCGATTCTTTCTGGATAGGTCGCACCAATCACTTTGGGAGTGATCTCGCAAAAAATAATGATCAATACTGCAGCAATACCGGTGCTGATTGAAAGAACAGACGCGTTATTGCCGAAAGCATGGAGAGCAATGGCTGTTAACAAAACTGGCAGAATGGTATTGACGACGTTGTTACCAATCAAAATGACTGATAACAACTCTTCTGTTCTTGAAAGTAGACCTTGAGTGTTTTTTGCACCACGATTGCCGCGATTGGCTAAATGCCGAATTCTGTGACGGTTGGCTGCCATCATGCTGGTCTCAGTGATTGAGAAAAAAGCAGAAATAGCTAAAAGCAAAACTACTAAACCAACTTGCGCCCACCAAGGCCAATCATTGAGCCACGAATCCATGAATGCTTTCTTAAGCAAAGAACATGAGAGTGACTATAGCAAACTAAGCTTGGTTTGTATTGTTAAAGCCTTACAAATAGAGGTATGGCATTCTGATTCTGTTGTCAGATCTTTCTGACAAGAAAAAGCCACTGTTTCTTTAGCTTGAGCGCTTCAGGGAGTAATCGCAAAGATCCATCAAGCTTTGTGTTGCAGCATTTTGTGGAAAGCAGCCCAGAGATTCTCTGGCTAACTGAGCTTCTCGCAAAGCAGCAGCTTCTGTGTACTTGATGGCATCAGAATTCATGATGGCCTGATAAACCTGTTGAAAGAGATCCTCTGGTAACTCTTCTGCTTGTTCAATAGCAGATCTAATCAAAGACTTTTGATCGGGGGTGCCGTGATCAAGTAGATAAATCAATGGCAACGTTGGCTTTCCTTCACGTAAATCATCACCAGCATTCTTGCCCATCTGTTCCGCACTAGCGGTGTAATCAAGGATGTCATCAACCAATTGGAAGGTGGCGCCAATGTGCTTACCGTAAGCCTGCGCAGCAGCATATTGTTCCGGAGTGGCTTTTGCCAAAAGGGCGCCTAGAGCAGAAGAAGCTTCAAATAATTTGCCGGTTTTAAAGTGAATCACTTGCATGTAGCGTGCTTCATTGACATCAGGATCATGCATGTTCATCAACTGCAATACTTCGCCTTCAGCAATCGTGTTGGTGGCATCAGCCAGTATTTCCATGATTCTGATGTCATTGGGCGCTACCATCATCTGAAATGCTCGGGAGTATAAAAAATCGCCCACTAAAACACTGGCGGCATTTCCGAATGCGGCATTGGCTGTTGCTCTGCCGCGACGCAAATGGGACTCATCCACCACATCATCATGTAATAAAGTCGCTGTATGAATAAATTCAACCACGGCTGCCATGTCTAGATGATGCTTCAAGGGCGTACCGTTAGAGATAGCCTGACTGGTTAAGAGCAGTAGGGCCGGGCGTATTCTTTTGCCGCCAGCTTCAATGATGTAAGCAGAAATTTGATTGATCAGGGCGACTTCAGAGCTAAGACGTGAGCGTATAACCTCATTCAGAGACTGCATATCTGCTGAAATGGGGCTTAAAATTGTCTGTAAGTTAGTGCTCATTAACTATTTATACTTCCCTGTTTTTGATTCTTATTAGTTTAACTCATTGAATTAGTTAAGTTTTATTATAAAAAACATGAGAATGTCTCTTAGATTCCTCTGGATTTTACTTTTTGACTAGAAATATAGCTAGAGCTATAATTTAGGGCTCTGCACGGCACGGGGTCGTGTGGATATTTATAGAAAGATTTCAATATGTACGCGGTCATAAAAACCGGTGGCAAACAATACAAGGTTGCTGCTGGTGAAAAATTGAAAATAGAACAGATACCAGCGGATGTAGGCAGTGAAATCACTATTGACCAAGTTCTCGCCGTAGGCGAAGGCGAATCACTGAAGTTTGGTGAGCCATTGGTGAGTGGTGCAACTGTTAAAGCCACTGTTATTTCTCAGGGTCGTCATGACAAAGTGAAGATTTTTAAGATGCGTCGACGCAAGCACTATCAAAAGCGTCAAGGACATCGTCAGAACTTTACTGAGATTTTGATTAACACGATCAAGGCCTAATAGGCAGAGGCGGAGTAGAAAATGGCACAGAAAAAAGGCGGCGGTTCCACACGTAACGGCCGTGACTCAGAGTCAAAACGATTAGGCGTTAAAGTTTATGGCGGTCAAGCCATCAACGCAGGCGGCATCATCATTCGTCAACGCGGTACACGCGTTCACCCAGGTGTGAACGTTGGTTGTGGCAAAGACCACACATTGTTCGCATTGGTAGATGGTCATGTTCAATTTGGCGTTAAGGGTGCAGATAAGAAATCTTTCGTTTCTGTACTTCCGACAGCTTAATTAGCCTTAACTGAGATAACGAAGAACATTCAGAACTCAGCATAAGGCCTCGCCAAATAGCGAGGCCTTTTTTATTGGATCTTATGAAATTTATCGACGAAGCTCGTATTGAAGTAGTGGCAGGCCATGGCGGCTCTGGAAGCGCTTCGATGCGTCGTGAAAAATTTATTGAATTTGGTGGACCAGATGGTGGTGATGGTGGTCGAGGCGGTAGCGTGTACGCGATCGCTGATCGAAACATCAACACCCTGGTGGATTATCGTTTTGCGAAAAAACATTTGGCACAAAATGGTGAACCAGGTAGAGGCGCCGATTGTTATGGTCGCGCTGGTGAAGACATTGAATTGCGCATGCCAGTAGGTACCATCATTCATGAGATGGATACCAATGAAGTCATCGCTGACTTGACCTATCACGGCCAAAGATTGTGTTTGGCCAAAGGTGGCGCTGGTGGTTGGGGTAACTTGCACTTCAAGAGCAGTACCAATCGTGCACCAAGACAAAAAACCAGCGGCTTGCCTGGTGAAGAACACAAACTCAGATTAGAGCTCAAGGTGTTGGCGGATGTTGGCTTGTTAGGAATGCCTAACGCGGGTAAATCAACGTTGATCACAGCGGTATCAAACGCACGCCCTAAGATTGCCGACTATCCCTTCACAACTTTGCACCCTAATTTAGGTGTGGTGCGAGTGGGTGCTGAGCGAAGCTTTGTGATTGCTGATATTCCAGGATTGATTGA
>CALMBU010000052.1 GCA_937863045.1 uncultured Polynucleobacter sp.
AGATTTCTGCCTGTCTCGTGGGCTCGGAGATGTGTATAAGAGACAGGTCTTTGGGCGAGCGTGACCTTCTGGAAAAAGAATTTGATACAAATGGCCATGGGCAAACAAATACGTTTTAAGCCTGAAGCAGAACAACAGCTCTGGCCTCAATTGAATTTGGCCTGGAGCTTGTTCTTTTTGTTCATGGGTTTACTGAACTTGTATGTGGCTTATCAATTTGATGAAGCTACTTGGGTGAACTTCAAGTTATTCGGTGGCATGGGTCTTCTGTTCGCCTTTGTGGTGGCTCAAGGCTTTTGGTTGAATAAGTTCATTGATCAAGAGGAAGCTTAAAGCCATGAGCATATCCCCTGCATCTCCATCTAAATCTGCCCCTGCACCCAGCCCTATTTCTATGGCACGCATGGAGAAATACGAGCTGGCTTTAAAAGAGGCTTTGCCGATTGAGTCATTAAAGATTGATGATGAAAGTTATTTGCATGCTGGTCATGTCGGTGCTCAGGGTGGCGCAGGACATTACCGTATCTTCATCAAGTCTTCTGCCTTCAATGGCTTGCCCAGAGTGCAACAGCACCGCCTGGTGTATGATGCTTTATCGGCTTGGATGCCTGATGAAATCCATGCTTTAGCGATTGTTATTCAATAGTGATTCAGTGAATGGCAATAGCTACTCAATCATTTTTTGGCTTTACTAACTTATAAAAACTCTTAAAACATCATGATGAAATTACTTCCTACTTTGGCCCTGTCTCTTGCAGCCACGATGACCATCACGGGCGCATTGAGCACCCCTGCTTTGGCACAAAATGCAGCGGTTGTGAACGGCAAAGCTATTCCAAAAGCAAAATTAGATAAATTGATCGCTAATTCTGGTCAAGGCACGAACCCTGAGTTGCGTGAGCGCGCTCGCGATATGTTGATCACCCGTGAATTGATCAATCAAGAAGCCATCAAACGTGGTCTATTAAGTAATGACAACATTCAAGAGCAACTTGAGCAAGCTCGCTTGAATATCTTGGTGGGTGCCGTATTCGAAGATTACATCGCACGTGATGGCGTTTCTGATGCAGAGCTCAAAGCGTCTTATGATCAGATCAAGTCTCAATTTGAAGGCACTGAATACAAGGTTCGCCACATCTTGGTTGAAAAAGAAGCTGATGCCAAAGCATTGATTGCCAAAATCAAGGCGGGTGAAAAGTTTGAAGATTTGGCCAAAGCAAGTTCTAAGGATCCAGGTTCTGCTGCCAACGGTGGTGACTTGGATTGGATGACACCACAAGCTTTGGTACCTGAGTTCGCTAAAGCAATGGTGGCATTACAAAAAGGTCAGATGACCGATAAGCCGGTGAAGTCACAATTTGGTTTCCATTTGATCCGCGTGGACGATGTTCGCCAAGCCAAGGTGCCTGATTTGGCTGAATTGAAGCCTCAATTGATTCAGATGATGAGTCAAGATCAAAACTGGCAACGTGCCAAGTTTGATGACATGTTAAAGAATCTAAAAGCTAAAGCAAAGATTCGATAAACGCTGATTTAACTAGTTAAAGACCTACTTCCGAAAGCCATCTTTTTAAAATAAGATGGCTTTTTTGTTTGTTTCATTTGAAAGAGATTTGTCATGAGCTTGCATCGTCAATTACAACAATTAGCTGCCAACCATCAGAGCATCAAAGTGGGTTTGATCGGTGCGGGTAAATTTGGGTCGATGTATTTATCTCAAATACCGACAACCCCTGGTGTTCAGTTGGTGGGTATTGCAGATTTGTCTCCGGCGGGCGTTAAGAAGAATTTAGAGCGTGTGGGTTGGAAAGATGAGCAATCAAATGCCAAGTCTTTGGATGATGCGATCAAGACGGGCCAAACTTATATTTCTGAAGATTGGCAGGCCTTGGTGTCTCACCCAGCCATTGATGTGATTGTTGAATGTACAGGTCATCCAATCGCAGCCGTGGATCATTGTTTATTGGCATTTGCGAATGGCAAGCATGTGGTGAACGTGACCGTTGAGGCTGATGCATTTTGTGGCCCGCTATTGGCTCAAAAAGCTCAAGAAGCTGGCGTGGTTTATTCATTAGCGTTTGGTGATCAACCCGCTTTGATTTGTGATTTGGTCGATTGGGCTAGAACTTGTGGCTTTCCGGTGGTGGCGGCTGGTCGAGGTCATAAATGGTTGCCTCATTTTTCAGAATCGACTCCAGAGACTGTTTGGGGTAATTACGGCTTAACACCTGAACAAGCCACTCGTGGTGGCTTGAACCCAAAAATGTTCAATAGCTTTTTGGATGGCTCAAAGCCATCGATTGAGAGCACGGCCGTGGCAAACGCCACAGGTCTTTCGGTACCAAGCAATGGTCTGCTCTACCCACCAGCAAGCGTAGAAGATATTCCATTTGTCACTCGACCTATATCAGAAGGTGGCGTTCTAGAAAAGAAAGGCATGGTTGAAGTCATCTCTTCTCTAGAAGCGAATGGTAGAAAGATTCCTTATGACATTCGCATGGGCGTTTGGGTCACCGTTGAAGCAGAAACTGATTACATCAAGAATTGCTTTGAGGAGTACAACGCTCACACTGATCCAAGTGGTCGTTATTTCACACTCTATAAACGTTGGCATTTGATTGGTTTAGAGGTTGGTATGTCTGTGGCGAGTGTGGCACTTCGTAAAGAAGCCACAGGTGTGGCTCATTGTTGGAATGCTGATGTGGTGGCCACTGCTAAACGCGATCTAAAACCAGGAGAAATCTTGGATGGCGAAGGTGGCTACACCGTTTGGGGCAAGCTCTTGCCTGCCAATAAATCTGTGGCCATGGGTGGTCTGCCTTTGGGCTTGGCGCATGACATCAAGCTCATACGTCCAGTGAAAAAAGGACAATCATTGTGTTGGGATGATGTGGCTGTTGATACCAGCACTCATGCCTATAAGATCAGACAAGAGTTAGAAACTAAGTTTAAGTAATGCTTTCTTAGTCGGAGCTTGAGTCTAGATATTCGCTCTCTTCTAAGCCAAGATAACGCCCTACTTTTTTGGCCACTTGTACTTTGTGATGAGCGGAGAAGAAATTAGAGGTTTCGCCATTTTCTAGCTGAATGATATGTTTGGCGACCAAGGCACATTCTTTTGCCAGCTCAGCTTCAGTGAGATTTTTTTCAGTGCGGGCTTTTTTGAGGCTTTCGCCATCAATGGTTGGCAATGGCTGTGTGTGTTGTGGCAAGAGCATTTTATTTTTTGAATGGGTATTTGATTTGATTCAATAAGTCTTTGGCCTCAGTGACTTCTTCAATTTCGCCAGTGTTTTCAATTTTCTTGACCATCAAGCCCAGGATTTCTGCGCCATGCTCAATACCCAATAAGCCGTAGTGAATGTCGCCTTTGACTCTTGATGTTTCATGAAGTTCGCATTTCTCGCGGGCATAGATGTTGCCATCAACCTGTCCATTAACAAGGACTCTGTGGGCACGAACATCACCATGAACCAAGCCAGTGTGACCAATGGCAACCGTTACATGGTTATCAGTATTAGATTCAATTGAACCTTCAATGGTGCCATCCAAGCGGATGCTTTTATTGACAACCATACGACCTTCGATTCTGGTGGCGGCGCCAATCAATGTATCAAAGGACTCCAATGAGTCCGATGAATTCATTTTTTTAGATTTATTGAAAAGCCCCAAAACGTGTCCTCGATACCATCATATTGAATGAAGTATCAACAATGTAGGGCTTTGTAGGTGATTTAGCAATTAGCCATTGAGTCAATAAAATCAATGGCTTATGGTGCTATGCAGCACCCTTATAAGTCTTATAAAGAGTTATTTGCTTTTAGCAGGAACACTCACAAAAGACATCTTGGTAACACCGTTGGCTTGGGCAATCGCCATGATTTCAGCCACACGACCATAAGGAACTGCTTTATCAGCACTCACCTGTAGCTGAAACTGAGGTGTCGATGATTGTTGCTTGAGTTCTGCAGCCAATTGTTGATCATTGATGGCATTGCCCTGAAAAGTCAGTTGCCCATTGGCTTCAACCACCAGTTGAGCATTTTTAGCCTGGTCTTGTTGAGCGACCGCTTGGGTTTTTGGCAGATTGACCTTCATTGATTGCGGCACGATCATCGGGGCCGTCACAATGAAAATAACCAGCAATACCAACATCACGTCCACGAGGGG
>CALMBU010000053.1 GCA_937863045.1 uncultured Polynucleobacter sp.
GAGAGTAAAGAGGGTGCAGGCGATGCGCCTAAAGGTTATATGCCTTGGTTTGAGGTTCCAAACAGAAAAACTCAAGATGCCAAAATTGTTTTTGGCCATTGGTCTACTTTGGGATTGCTTAAGAAAAAAAATGTGGTTGGCTTAGATGCCGGCTGTGTTTGGGGGGGTCAACTGACCGCCATGTCCTTAGGTAAAAGACCGCAGTTTATTCAGGTGTCTGGATTAAAAAGACCGGTAGGTCTCTAGTATTGAAATGCTACTCATAAGACATCAAACAAAGGCTTGATGTCTTATTCAAGAACTTCTTTTTTGACCACTGCGTACCTGAATAAGGTATTTTTTCTGGCCTCATCGTGCTGCACTATTGGTGGCGGATAATCTCGGCCTAAACGAACGCCCGCAAGATCTAATTCAATATCACCCGCTAACCAGGGAGCATGAATCGCTTTTTTGGATAGTTTAGATAGCTGCGGTAAATACTTTTTAATGAATTTACCTTCTGCATCAAATTTTTCAGATTGGGTGATTGGATTGAATATCCGGAAATAAGGTTGTGCATCACAACCGCTGGATGATGCCCATTGCCAACCTCCATTGTTGGCTGCAAAGTCAAAATCATTCAAGTGATCGGCAAAGTATTGCTCACCCCAACGCCAATCAATGCCCAAGTCTTTGATCAGGAAGCAAGCCACGACCATGCGCAAGCGATTGTGCATGTAACCACTTTGATTGAGTTGATGCATTGCTGCATCAACCAGTGGATACCCAGTTTTACCTTCACACCATGCTTTGAATAGTTTTTGTGCTTTGGCGCCACTTTCCCAAACAATCTTGTCGTAGTCTGGTTTGAATGATTCATGACCAGATGTGCCATGAGTCAATACTGATTTCTTCAATGAAGGAGCTAAACGGGGATGATTGCTCAAAATCATGAAGTAAAAGTCACGCCAAATGAGTTCTGATAACCAAATCGTGGCCCCCATGCTGCCAGCCAACATGCGTTGATGCGCTTCGCGCACCAACGCTCTGATAGAGATTGTGCCAAAGCGAGAGTGCACTGATAAGTAGCTTGGGCCTTTGACGGCTGGAAAATCACGCGTAGCGTGATAGTGATCCATGCGATCTAAAAATTCTTCAAACAACTGTGAGGCACCGGACATGCCCGTGGGTAGATAAGATTCAATACCGCTAGATTCAAAATCCATCGACTTTAATGATGGAATTCCTAAATCTGATGATTTAGGAATGGCAGCAAATCGCCCACCATCTAAATCTACTGCATGGGCATCTAGGTCCGTTGCTTGTAACTTCTTGAGCCATGCATTTTTGAAGGGCGTGAATACTGAAAAGACACCACCTTGGCCAGTGAGCACTTCTTTTTTTTCAAAAATCACCTGATCTTTGTAGCCATGAAACGCAATATCTTTGGATTCAAGCGCAAGGGAAACGATGCGGTCACGCTCAATGGCTGCTGGTTCATAGTCTTTATTAGTAAACACGGCACCAACACCTAATTGAGAAGCTAGCTCAGGAATGATTTCAGTGGCTTTGCCATGACGAACAATCAGACCGCCACCTT
>CALMBU010000054.1 GCA_937863045.1 uncultured Polynucleobacter sp.
GCTGGTAGGTATGCCCAAGAGTTTTGGATTAGAGCGTATTGGCAGTTGATGTTGGGTCTCGCATTGTTGAGCCTGGTATGGACGTATGTGATTAAACCCCTTCTGCAAAATAAAAATGCTTGCGAAGTCATGTCGATCAAACAAGTGGCCATGGGTATCTGGGAACTGGTGCTCAAACAAGCCACGGCAAAGAAAATGAATTACCAAGCAGGTCAATTTGCATGGTTAAAAATTGGTAATAGCTCACCCATGCCTGAGAACCCATTCTCTATTGCGTCTTGTTCTCAGCAAGACTCCACTGACATCAGCTTCTTGATCAAAGATGTGGGTGACTTCACCCATCAAATCAGTCAACTACAAGTTGGCCAGAAGGTCTTTATAGATGGCCCCTATGGCAATTTTGGCATTGAGGCATTTTCAGCTACACAGGATCAATTAGTCATGATTGCAGGTGGGGTTGGTATAGCTCCGATGATCAGCGTCTTACGCCAAATGACGCGTGATCAAGATACAACCCTCTTGAATAAGAAAATCTTATTGGTTTACGGTAATCGGGTGACAGAGCAAGCGGTGAATCTTAAAGAGATGGTGAATCTTGAATCACTCAAGAACCTTGAGGTGCTTCACTTGGTTTCTGAACCAAGAAAAGATTGGCAAGGGCCAACAGGGGTGCTAGATTCTTCAACACTGGAAAAGATACTGAACACCCAACAAATTAATCCAAAGACTGCACAGTTTTTGATTTGTGGTCCAGCAGAGATGATCGATTCTGTAGAAACAAGTCTTGATCAACTCGGCGCCCCATTGGCAAACATTGCATCAGAAAAATTTCAATATGATTTCGGGAAAAAGAATCCTAAAAATAGGCGCAGCGTGATCAGCGCTATTTTGGGAAGCGCGACACTCATTGCGGCAGGAATTTATGCGGCACTTCACTGATGCTTGTTAAATGAAGGTCTGAAAGCCTCAAGAACTCGAACGCTTTAAGAACTTGAGCGTTGCAAGAGATCTTCCCAGCGTGCCATCAAGGCGCTTAATTTTGCTTCAATGATTTTTAGATTTTCTTGCAAAGAAATCACATCAGCAGGTCTGTTTTTATAAATCTCTGGATCACCCAAGCTCTCACTGATGCTGGCTTGCTCTTTTTCAAGATCATCGATTTGTAAAGGAATTGCTTCAAGCTCTGCGCGCTCCTTGCCATTTAACTTTTGCACCGCTGACTTTTGAGGCTTGGAAGCCTCTTGCTTTGATGTGGCTTTAACGGGCTCTGATGCTGGAGACTTTGACTTAGCAGGCTCAGAGTTTCCAGATTGATTACTTCGATACTCTTCTGATCTCTTTTTCTGGATCTTCCAATCTTCGTAACCACCCTCGTATTCACGCCAAAAGCCATCACCTTCATAAGCGATGATGGAGGTGACCACGTTATCTAAAAACGCTCTATCGTGGCTGACCAAGAAAACAGTACCTTTGTAATCCTGCAGTAATTGCTCCAACAATTCCAGAGTGTCTATATCTAAATCGTTGGTTGGCTCATCAAGAACCAGAACGTTCGCTGGCCTAGCAAATAATCGGGCCAGCAAGAGTCGATTGCGCTCACCACCCGACAAAGTACTCACTGGTGAATTAGCTCTTTCAGGAGAGAATAAGAAATCATTCAGATAACTTTTAACGTGCTTGCGCGCGCCATTGATTTCAATCCACTCACTACCAGGACTGATGTAATCTTCCAGCGTGGCATTTAAATCAAGACCCTCGCGCATTTGGTCAAAATAAGCCACATCAATTTGAGAGCCCATGGTGGCAGTGCCACTGTCAGGCTGAATAGTTCCAAGAATTAATTTAAGCAAGGTTGTCTTACCTGCACCGTTAGGACCTAACAAGCCAACCTTATCACCACGCAAGATAGTGGCCGTGAAGTCTTTGACAATCGGGCGATCATAAGATTTGCTGACATTTTCCAAATCAGCCACGATTTTTCCACTGCGATTGCCTGATGCAACCGATAACTTGATCTGCCCCATCGCATCTCTGCGTGCAGCTCGCACTTCTCTGAGCTTTTCAAGACGGGCAATACGTCCAACACTTCGGGTTCGGCGAGCTTCAACGCCTTTGCGAATCCAAACTTCTTCTTGTGCCAATAATTTGTCGGCACGGGCATTGGCCAATGCCTCAGAAGCGATCTCCTGCTCTTTTAAAGTTTCATACGCTGTGAAGTTGCCCGGGTAACTTCTTAAGACACCCCGATCCAGCTCGACAATTTGAGTACTCACAGCATCCAAGAAGGCGCGGTCATGGGTGATCAAAACCACTGAGCCCTTGAATGCTTTTAATAACTCTTCTAACCAAGTGATTGAATCCAAATCCAAGTGGTTGGTAGGCTCATCCAAGAAAAGAACATCGGGAACTGCAACCAACGCTTGAGCCAAAGCCACGCGCTTGCGATTACCACCTGAGAGCGAACCGATGGCAACATCTGGGTCCAAATGCAAACGATCCAAAGTTTCGTGAACGCGTTGCTCCCAGTTCCAACCACTCATTGACTCTAGTTGAGATTGGATTTCATCCAAGCGATGATGAGAATCATCATTCCACTCAGCCACGCTCAACTCTTCATATTCCTCTCTGAGCGCTTTGACTTCAGCAACGCCTTGAGAAACTGCATGAAAGACTGTTTCAACAGGATCAAAGATTGGCTCTTGAGCAACATAAGCCATGCGCAAGCCCTGTTGGTATTGGAGGCTTCCATCATCAAGCTTTTCCAAGCCCGCTAAAATCTTGAGTAGTGAGGACTTGCCGGTGCCATTTCGGCCAATTAAGCCAATGCGCTCACTGGATTCGAGTGAGAATTGGGTGCCAGCAAGCAGATCTACGTGGCCAAAAGCCAGTTTTGCGTCATTTAAAACAATTAAAGCCATAATCACATTATCGCGGTTAAATTCAAAAAGAGACCAATCATATGCATGGAGTAGATTTCATCAAGGACTTGGCAGTCATCATGCTGACTGCCGGCGTGGTCACGGTGATCTTCCATTACCTAAAACAACCAGTTGTTTTGGGTTACATCATTGCGGGCCTCATTATCGGTCCATATACGAATGCAGTTCCATTTATTTCAGATGAGAAGACGATTAAAACCCTTGGGGAACTTGGCGTTGTCTTCTTGATGTTTGGTTTAGGCCTTGAATTTAGCTTGAGAAAGCTTGCCAAAGTCGGTGCAACCGCTTTTGTGGCAGCAATCACTCAAATTGTTTTGCTCATTTGGGCCGGCTATGAAATTGGGCGATTCTTTAATTGGTCGCCCATGGATTCTATTTTCTTAGGCGCCATGATGGCCATCTCATCAACTACCATCACCGTCAAAGCCTTGGAAGAACTTGGGCTTAAAAAAGAAAAATTTGCTCACCTGATTTATGGCATTTTGATTGTTGAAGATATTGCAGCCATCAGCTTGATTGTGATGCTCACAGGTATTGCGACCACCGGTGAACTGGCTGCAGTTGATGCGGCCATGTCGATCGGTGAGTTGATTTTATTCATGACCATCTCTTTGGCAGTGGGTATCCTGTTAATTCCACGCCTATTAAATGTGGTTGCCAAGTTCCATCGCAAAGAAATGCTGCTGGTCACAGTGCTGGGTCTTTGTTTTGGTTTTTGTCTGTTAGTCATGAAAATGGAATACAGCGTTGCCTTGGGAGCATTTTTAATTGGCGCCATCATGGCAGAGTCTCGCCATATTCATTCGATTGAAAAATTGATTGAACCCATCAAAGACATGTTCATCGCCATCTTCTTTGTGACCATTGGTCTTCTGCTTGATCCCGATGTGATTTGGAAGTACGCCATTCCAATTGCACTGATTAGTGTTGCCGTGATAGCCATCAAAGTTGTTTCATGCAGCACTGGGACATTCATCACTGGTCATGATGGCAGAACATCGATGCGAGTTGGTATGGGTAAGGCCCAAATCGGTGAGTTCTCATTCATCATCGCATCTCTTGGATTAACGCTGAATGTCACCAGTGATTTCTTGTATCCCATTGTTGTCGCAGTTTCCGTCATCACCACGCTTTTTACCCCCTACTTGATCAAAGGGTCAGACCCAATGAGCGATTGGATGGGTAATCGAATTCCAAATCCAATTAAAAATGTGTTCGTGCAGTATTCCGAATGGCTGGGACAAATTCGTTCTGACGATCAAATGCGTTCAGACATTCGACCCTTCGTGCGAAGAATCACATTCCACGTTTTTGTGAATGCATGCGTGGTCATCACCCTATTCTTATCAGCCACCAAGGTATTCACCTTCATCAATAGTTATGTTGATACAGGTCACTTGACTTGGTTCACTGCGATTTATCAGCAAGCCTTCATGTGGGCCACAAGCTTATTGCTGTCAGCGCCATTTTTGTTCGCCATTTACAAAAAATTAGAGGCTCTAGGCATGCTCTTAGCTGATGTTCGCCTTCACTCCAATCACCATTCATCCGAGGATGCTGTTGCGACGCAAATGCTGTTCACTCAGTTGATGCCAGTTTTAGCAATTGTTTTATTGATGGTTTTGGTCTCGGCGTTGAGTTCAAGTATCTTGCCGCCAGTAGGCATGCTCTTTATCCTGGCCGCATTGATGGGCACAGTTATTTATCTGTTGCGCAAGCAACTGATGAAGATTCACACAAAACTTCAAATAGCATTAACAGAGTCATTCAAAGAGAATAGTCAAACTCCGCAGCCTTAATGATCAGTAGGACATGGATCATTTTGGCTCGAAAACACTAACTAAGCGATAATCACGTCTGTGGAAAAAGTACGCATTTCAAAACTAATGTCTGAGCAAGGAATTTGCTCAAGACGCGAAGCTGATAACTATATCGAGCAAGGCTTGGTATTGGTGGATGGCGAAGTGGTCAGTGAATTAGGCGCAAGAGCTTTCCCCAATCAAAAAATTGAATTGAAGAAAGCGGCCATTGCACAACAAGCGCGTCGCTACACGATCATTCTTAATAAACCAGTTGGGTATATTTCTCACTTTGATGAAGATCGAGAGTACAAACCCGCTGCATCACTCATCACGCCAGAAAATCAGTTTGTGCATCAGTTATCAGCCAATCTGCCTGGCAAGTTCAATACCCGAGGCCTTGCACCTGCAGGTCGTTTAGATATCGATTCAAGTGGTTTGCTGGTACTGACTCAAGATGGTCGCATCGCCAAACTCTTGATTGGCGAAAATAGTCCGATTGAAAAAGAGTATTTGGTGCGGGTTGAGGGCACTTTGACAGCAGAAGGTATGCGACTCCTCAATCATGGTTTAAAGCTTGATGACGAAGCCCTGAAGCCGGCCAAAGTCAGTTGGCAAAATACAGACCAATTGCGCTTTGTCTTGCGTGAAGGTAAAAAACGTCAAATACGTCGCATGTGCGAATTGGTTGGCTTAAAAGTCATTGGTCTAAAACGCATTCGTATTGGGCAAATTCCCCTGGGCAATCTTCCGGTCGGTCAATGGCGCCATCTGGGTCCGAATGAGCGCTTCTAGATACTTACCCAAAAGTAATACCTCAAGTAAGCCCTCTTAACCCTCCTCTTTTTTAAGTTTTTGCCTCAATTAAGAGCTTTTTTTGCTCATAATCTGAAATATCCCTAGGCAAAAGATAGGCTTAACGGGCAAAACGCCCTGAATACGCCTAAAATACGGGCTATGAAAACACCTGAACTTTTAGCCCCTGCTGGTAGCCTGACCATGCTCAATACCGCCTTCGACTTTGGTGCGACGGCCGTTTATGCTGGTCAGCCAAGATACTCATTGCGCGTTCGCAACAATGACTTCGGCAACATTGAAGTATTGCGCGAAGGCATTGAGACTGCTCACGCTCAAGGTAAGAACTTTTACCTGGTTTCAAACATCTTCCCTCATGGCGCAAAAACCCGTACCTATGTCAAAGACATGGAGCCTGTGATTGCGCTTAAGCCTGACGCATTGATCATGTCAGATCCTGGTTTGATCATGTTGGCTCGTGAAAATTGGCCAGATATGCCAATCCATTTATCGGTACAAGCCAACACAGTGAACGGTCATGCTGCAAAGTTTTGGCGTTCAGTCGGCGTTAGCCGAGTGATTCTTTCAAGAGAGCTGTCTCTTGATGAAATCGAAGCAGTGCGTCAAGACTGTCCAGAAATGGAAGTCGAAGTATTCATTCACGGCGCTTTGTGCATTGCTTACTCTGGCCGCTGCTTGTTATCTGGTTACTTCAACCATCGCGACCCCAACCAAGGCACATGCACCAATTCATGCCGCTGGGACTACAAAGTGGCCAAAGCCGATGAAGATGCCACTGGCGACATTTATCTTCTAGAAGAAGGTAATCGTCCAGGAGAGTGGATGCCGATTGAAGAAGACATGCATGGCACATACATTTTGAACTCAAAAGATTTGCGTGCGATTGAACACGTTCAACGCCTGACTGAAATGGGCATTGATTCGTTCAAGATTGAGGGTAGAACCAAATCTCCTTACTACGTGGCAAGAACAGCTCAAGCCTATCGCTCTGCGATCGATGATGCTGTGGCTGGACGTCCATTCAATCCAGTGTTGATGGGTCACCTAGAAGGTTTGGCCAATCGCGGATACACCGATGGTTTTTATGTCCGCCATCCAGACAAAGACCAGCAAAATTACTTGCGCGGTTTCTCGCTATCAGGTCGCAGTCTTTACGTTGGCAATGTGATTGATGTTAATAATGAAAAACAGTTGGTCAAGATTGAAGTTAAGAACCGTTTCTCTGTTGGCGATAAATTAGAAATCATTCAACCAAATGGCAACACCGATTTCGTGATTGAAGAAATTTTCAGCGAAAAAGGTGAGCCAATGCGCGTTGTGCCTGGAGCTGGTTACACAGTGTGGGCAAAACTTCCAATGAACAGTAACGGCGCATTCATTGCACGTTATGTTGAACAAGAAAACGCTACAAAGATTGAACAAATTCCAATCATGGAAGCTTGATCAATCATTGATTGGTGTTCTTAAAAGGTTAAAGGGGCTTAGTTAAGCCCCTTTTCTTTTGCTTTCTTTTGTTTTCTTTGCTTTACTTCTCTGACCTTAAAGCAAGATCAAAACTCTTACGAATAATTCTTAAACAACGCTCAAGACTTATGCGCCAATGTGAAGTGCTCAACATTGGGTGGGCTTAAGAAGAATGGACCCACATGACCTCTCCAACGCGTGAAAGCCTCTGACTCTCTGAAATCAACTGTATGATTTTCAAGCGTGGTCCAGTAAATCATCAAAATATAACGGCCTGGCTTTTCAATACCGGCATTTAACTTATAACCACAAAAGCCTTTTGCTGGAGCAATCGCATCAGCAATACCTGCTGCCACTGCTTTTTCAAAATCAGCTTTTTTACTTGGGTCAATGCTGATATCAACAATTTCTAAAATCATTCTTTGTCCTTAGGGTTTTATAAAAAAGTTATTTCAACCATTGGTAGCTAGCAATGCCCAAAATGGTCAAAGCTAATGAACCTAATAGATGAAGAGCAACGGTTGCAAATGCACGAACATAGGCACCCGACTGCAAAATAGTCACAACTTCAGCACTGAAGGTTGAGAAGGTGGTCAAGCCACCTAGAAAACCAGTGATCAAAAACAATTTCCATTCGGCCGATAATCCTGCATGAGCTTCTAAGAGACTCATCAAGAACCCTACCAGGTAGGCGCCTATCAAGTTAGCCGCCAAAGTACCTAATGGCATCGTTGCCCAAACAGCATTCAAGCCCAAACTCAATAGCCAGCGCAAGACCGCTCCCAATGAAGCTCCTACACTGATGGCCAAAATGGATGAAAGCATTGAATACCTTTGAATGTCGATGGGTCAACTCCCCAATACCTAAATCTTACTCTGAGACACCCCTATCTTCAAAATGGGGTTCGAAGTAGATTATGCTTGAGGCATGAAGAAAAACATTTGTATATTTTGCGGCTCACGCGATGGCAATAATTTAGACATGATTGCCAAAACTGCTGAAGTAGGTAGAGAACTTAGTTATGCAGGATTTGGCATAGTCTTTGGTGGCGGTCGCCTTGGGCTGATGGGTGCGGTTGCTAAAGCTGCTATTGAAGTAAATGGCTCAGTGATTGGGATCATTCCCAAAGGTCTGACTTCACGCGAACCCGTTCAACAGCAATTGAGTGAACTCTTTGTGGTGGATGACATCATCGAAAGAAAACGTCTGATGATTGAAAAATCAGACGCTTTTTTAATTTTGCCTGGTGGTCTTGGTACCCTAGATGAATTATTTGAGGTTTGGACAGGTCTTCAGGTTGGAGCCCACAATAAACCAATCATCATTGCTAACTGGGGCAACTATTACGATCAGCTTTTGGCTTTCTTAAGGCAGGCGGATGAGCATGGATTTTTAAATGGTGATCACCTCAAAGGCGCTGTAGTGATCAACGATATTGATGCAATCGTGACAACTCTCAAGAAATCATTGGGCAATTGAGTAATTAAGCCAAATAGGCCATAGGAAAAGAATGCATATCAAGTTTTTTGGGGCAGCCGGAGAGGTCACTGGATCACGTCATTATCTTGAAGGTCAAATCAAGGGTAAAAAGTTTTGCTTCATGATTGATTACGGGATGTTTCAGGGCGGCAGAGATGCAGACGAAAAAAATCTTGAGGACCTACCGTTTAACCCAGCAGATTTAGACTTCGTGATTTTGACTCACGCTCACATTGATCACAGTGGTTTACTGCCGCGACTTTGTGCCCAAGGATTCAAAGGTGTTATTTATTGCACCAAAGCTACCAAAGCCCTGCTAAATATTCTTTTGCTGGACAGTGCTCACATTCAAGAAAGTGATTTTTCACGCGCTGAAAGAAAACAAAAATTGGGGAAATGGCATGGGGATTTACCGCAGGTTTTGTACAGCGTGAAACAAGCCACCGAATGCCTCTCTCAACTCAAAGCTTACGATTATGGGCAGGTATTTGAGCCAATCGATGGCATTCAAGCTCACTTCAGAAATGCAGGACATATCTTAGGCTCAGCCATCGCAGTGATTGATGTTGAGCAAGAAGATAAAAAGAAGCGTGTTGTGGCCTCAGGTGATTTGGGCATGTATGGGCAACCCTTGATGCCAGATCCTGACTTGATTGAATCCGCAGATATCTTGTTGGTCGAATCAACTTATGGCGATCGCTTGCATCGCACCCTAGATGACACCAAAGATGAGTTGGTGACGGTCATCTCAGAAACCATGAAACATGGTGGCAATATTGTGATGCCAGCTTTTGCCGTGGGTCGTGCCCAAGAAATACTTCTGATGTTGATTGAACTGGTTCGCGAAAAGCGCCTTCCTCACCTCAATATTTGGCTTGATTCTCCAATGGCCACTGCAGCAACTCATTTAACTGAGAAATTTTTTGATGATTTAGATGAAGAAGCTCAAGGCACCCTAGAGTGGTTTGAAAAAAATCATCAAGCCGTTGATCTTAAATTTGTGGCAGACGTGGAAGAGTCAAAGGCCCTGAACCGAATCAAAGGTGGTGCCATCATTATTTCTGCCAGTGGTATGTGTGAGGCAGGCAGAGTGGTTCACCACTTGAACTGGAATTTGCCGCACAGTCAAAATGCCATCATCATCACAGGTTTTCAGGCAATGGGAACCTTGGGTAGACGCTTGGTTGACAAAGTGAACCCAGTGAAGGTTCTTGGCAAGGAACTTTTTGTTAAAGCCTCAGTACACACCATCGGCGGTTTATCAGCTCATGCTGATCAAGCAGGCTTATTGAGATGGCTCAAAGGGTTCAAGTCTGCCCCAGCTAAAGTGTTTGTGATTCATGGTGAATCTCATGCAAGCTCAAATTTTGCAGAGGTGATCAAGCAAGAATTGAATTGGAAAAATGTGATCATTCCAAAAAAAGGTGATCTATTTCCGATCTAGCGCTGATTCGCTAGTGAATGTGCGCACACAAAGCCACTGGCCCAGGCCCATTGAAAGTTATGACCACCCAAATGACCGGTCACATCCACACACTCCCCAATGAAATACAAACCAGGATTGTCTTTGGACATCATGGTTTGACCATCTAGGGCTT
>CALMBU010000055.1 GCA_937863045.1 uncultured Polynucleobacter sp.
TTTTACTTCTTTGCCGTGAGCTGAGAGCCGATGGACTCGCCTTTAGCCAAGCGAACCAAGACATTCTCTTCAAGGCCAGAGGCGATCACAGTGTCAGCGCCCGACTGAGCAGCGACTTTTGCTGCCAATACTTTCGTGAGCATGCCACCTTTGCCAAGATCACTACCAGCCCCACCAGCCATTTTTTCTAAAGCAGGATCACCCGCTTGCGCCTCTTGAATTAAATGCGCATTTGAATCGTTGCGTGGGTCAGCACTGAACAAGCCGCCTTGATCAGTCAAAATAATCAAAGCATCCGCCTCAATCAAATTGGTCACCAAAGCACCTAAAGTGTCGTTATCACCAAATTTAATTTCATCAGTGACCACTGTGTCGTTTTCATTGATGATAGGTACAACGCCATGCTTGAGGAGTGTCAATAAAGTCATGCGTGCATTTTGATTTCTTTGCTCATCCGCCAAGTCAGCATTGGTGAGCAATACCTGTGCAGTTCTAATTCCATATTTGGCAAAGCAAGTTTCATAAACTTGCACCAAGCCCATCTGACCAACAGCAGCTGCAGCTTGTAATTCATGGATATCGGTAGGACGTTTGATCCAATTCAAGCGTTGCATACCTTCAGCAATGGCGCCAGAGCTGACCATCACCACTTGCTTACCCATGGTGCGCAACTCAGCCATTTGAGCAGCCCAACGACCAATCGCCGCATGATCAAGCCCCTGACCACGATTGGTCACCAGCGTTGAACCTACTTTGATCACTATGCACTGGGCATCTTGTATTGCTTTGCTCACCGAGTACTCCTTGAATACATGTATTTTTAGTCGTTATTTTTTAATTGTTAACTTTTAATCATTAACTTCGTTGTCATCCAGGTCTTTGTTCTGAAAACGTGGATCAGCATCATGCTCTTCAGCTTCATCGCGTTGCGCTTTTTTCGCATCAAGATCTGTCTGGATGGCATAACAAAGTTGTTGGCAACCTTCTCCAGTCAATGCTGAAATTTCAAAGACAGGGCCCTTCCATCCATAAGCCTTGACGAAAGCCTTGATTTTGGTAACACGCTCCTCAGCAGGAATCATGTCGACCTTGTTCAAAACCAACCAACGAGGTTTGTCATACAAAGACTCATCGTATTTCTTCAACTCATTCACAATCGCTTTGGCTTCCCCAACAATATCAACATTGTCATCAAATGGAGCCATATCAACCAAATGCAATAACAAATTGGTGCGTTGTAAATGTCTTAAAAAGCGATGTCCAAGTCCAGCACCTTCTGCTGCACCCTCAATCAATCCTGGAATATCAGCAATCACAAAGCTTCGCTCAGCACCCACTCGCA
>CALMBU010000056.1 GCA_937863045.1 uncultured Polynucleobacter sp.
TACACAGAGTAGATCGTCGGCAGCGTCAGATGTGTATAAGAGACAGGATCAAAAAGGGGGCGTTCGCCGCGATAAAGAAGTAACTTAGATTCTTGATTGGGCATGAAGTCTTTGGCAAAGACTTTGAGCTTTTCAAAGTTCTCAGCAGAATCAATCCGGATTTGACCAATGGCATCCGTCGCCAAATCTCTTAAGACTCGCTCAGCCAAACTTAAATCTTGATGAAGCAAGCATGGGGCAGGCATCTGTTTGCTGCCATCTTGAATCTTTTGCCATGTGGCGCTCAAATACCTTAAGTCATTAGACAGCTCTTGATCATCAGCATCTTCTGCGCTGGTTCTTAAAATATAACTACCGGATTCAGGCTTGGAGCCGGATATAGATGCAGACCCAGACAATAAATCTAGAAATCTTTTCTTTAGAGCATCGCGGTCTTCAAGATTCTCAATTTTTTGAGAGATGGACACTTGATGACCATTGTCTTCTTGAGGTAGGAAGACCAAATTGCGACCGGCAATGCTGATATGTGTGCTTAAGCGAGCACCTTTGGTGCCCAGTGGATCTTTTAATACTTGAACCAAAATGGTTTGCCCATCAAACACCAGTTTTTCAATTGGGGTGTTGTCAGGTTTAGAGTTTTTTGGCATCCATAAATCAGCCACATGAAGAAAAGCAGCTTTATCCAAACCAATATCCACAAATGCAGATTGCATGCCTGGTAGGACGCGTGTGACTTTACCTAGATACACGTTACCAACAATGCCTCGACTTTGACTTCTTTCAATATGAAGTTCCTGCACCACTCCCTGAGCAATGATGGCTACTCGGGTTTCTTGTGGGGTGATGTTGACGAGGATTTCTTCAATCATGGTTTGAAACTTATCAATCTATATCAATCTGTTGGGGCAGTGCGCAGGATGTTTTAAATCAGTTTTAAGGCTTAAGAGAAAACTGTACACCAGTTTCATGCATGAGTTGAGAGGTTTCGAAAAGAGGCAAGCCCATGATCCCGCTGAAGCTGCCTGAGATGCTGCTGATCAAGCAAGCCCCAATCCCTTGAATGCCATAAGCTCCGGCTTTACCCATGGGCTCATTGGTCGATACGTATGCATTGATCTCTTCATCAGTGAGTGACTTAAAAGTCACTTGCGAGCTTGATACAAGAAGCCTGGGTTCATCGTCATTGATATGAGGCTTACCCGCCATGGCAACTGCTGTGTGAACCTGATGTGTTTTGCCGCTCAAAAGCTGCAAGATTCTTTTGGCGTCTTGATGGTCTGTGGGTTTGCCTAATATGATTTCTTTGATAGATTTACCATCATCCAATGTGAGGGCCACAGTGGTGTCAGCACACAAGATGGGGGCTGATGGTAATTCTCTGGCGTGAAGTCGTTGTTTGGCAGCCACTAATTTAGCTAAGGTGACGCGCTTGACATAATCCAAGGCTGCTTCATCAGGCAATTGAATCTCTAATGACTCTGCATCTTCATTTGAGTCAGCAAGAAGCAATTCAAATTGAACACCTATTTGTGTGAGAAGCTCTTGGCGACGAGGGCTTTGCGAAGCCAGGTAAATAAATGAGTGCATGAATGAGGTAAGGAAAGAGGCTTAATGTTTGGTCAGCCGTGATTTAAACGCGATGATAGGGGTGGCCTTGCAAGATGGTCCATGCACGGTAAAGCTGTTCAACCAATAGAACTCGCGCCATGGCATGCGGAAGAGTCATGCTGGATAGACGAATCATCGAGGCAGCCTCTTTTTTAAGTTCAGCATCCAAGCCGTCGGCTCCGCCAATCAGTAAAGCAATGTCTTTGCCATCTTGGCGCCAGCTGCTCAGTTGATTCGCTAAATCTTGGGTTGAGAGGTCTTTACCGCGCTCATCCAAGGCAATGATGTGAACGCCTTTTGGAAGGGCCTCACGTATTTTGATGGCCTCTTTGGCTGGGTTGATATCTGGTTTGAGTTCTTTGATCTGAATCGCACAGTCTGCTGGCATGCGTTTCAGATAATCTTGGGTTGCAGTTTCAGCCCAGGCGGGCATCTTGTGACCAACTGCAATGACCCAAAGTTTCATGATTGAAAAAGGAGTCTTAAACCCACAGGTTTAATCGTCCTCATCATCCTCGGGTTCGCTGGCAAACCGCTTTGACTTGTTGGCTTTGCTGCCAAGCTTGACGCGCACAGGCTTATCACCCCAAATACCTTCTAACTGGTAGTAAGAGCGCAGCATGGGTTGCAAGATATGAACAATGATGTCGCCACAATCAACCAAGACCCATTCACCGGTTTCCATGCCTTCAACAGAAATGACATCACCACCTTTTTCTTTGACAGATTCTTTGACAGACATCGCTAAAGATTTTGTTTGGCGGTTGCTGTTACCGGTTGCAATGATCACGCGATCAAACAAGTCGCTGATCTTGGTCGTGTCAAAAACCCGAATATCTTCAGCTTTGACATCTTCAAGAGCATCAATGATCACGCGTTGTAGTTTTGGAATATCCATTATTTATTTCTATAAAGACCTTTGGCTTCGATGTACTCGAGTACCAAGGGTGGTATTGCGTCTGCCAGTTCATCCCATGATGCATGGTTATAAAACCCATCACGGAGTTCATTGGAGGCAAGATTAATCTGCAGGCTTTGATCAAACAAAACATGTCCCTGTGGGCTCGATTGTAACAACTGAGGGTCTTGTGTCTGTTTATCTGAAAAAACGCTGCCAATCGGGCTCTGATCTGCCTGATTGGATGTTGGAGGGCGGCTGGCAACGGCGATGTGCACATAGTTGGGTAGTTCAGGCCACTGATGCCAAGTTTTGATGTTTTCCCAGCTATCTGCACCCATGATCCAGGTGATCGATGTTTGCTCTCCATAAAGAGCGCGCAACTCCTTGGCGGTATCAATTGCATAACTTGGACCTTCTCGGGCCATCTCAAGGGTGCTGATGTCAATTTTTGTATAAATGTGGTGATCCACAAATAAATCATGCAAGGTCTCAATGGCATATTCACTCATGGCCAAGCGATGTTTGGCAGATGTGATGTCATTGCCTTTTTGCCATGGTTGGCCAGCAGGCATCCAAATGATGTGATCCAGTTGTAGCACTCTTGAAAAATGCTCAGCCAAGCGCAAGTGACCCCAGTGTGGCGGATCAAATGTGCCACCTAAGATTCCAACCGATAGACGTTTCTTGCTGTCCATATTGTCCGCGTTACTCATTAGCGAGCAATCCAATCAATTGGTTTTAAAAAGTTGGTGTAGAGCAAAGCCTCTGGACTATTGGCTTCTGGTTTCCAGTCATAGCCCCAACGAACGATCGGTGGCATGGACATCAAAATTGATTCTGTGCGCCCACCAGATTGAAGGCCAAACAAGGTGCCTCTATCAAAGACCAAGTTAAATTCAACGTAGCGACCACGACGGAAAGCTTGGAACTCTCTTTGGCTTTCTGTGTAAGGGTCGTGTTGATGTTTCTTCACGATTGGTAAGTAAGCTTCTAAAAAAGCATCGCCGACTGAACGAGTCATGGCGAAACTTTGCTCAAAGCCTAATTCACTAAAGTCATCATAAAAAATACCGCCAATACCGCGTGGTTCATCGCGGTGTTTTAAGTAGAAGTATTCATCACACCACTTTTTAAAGCGCGGGTGTAGTGCCATGTTGTATGGATCTAATGCGTTTTTACAAGTTTGATGAAAATGTTTGCAGTCAGCTTCATCGCCATAGTAGGGCGTTAAGTCCATGCCACCACCAAACCACCAGACAGGGTCCTTGCCTTCTGCTTGAGCAATAAAGCAGCGAACGTTCAGATGTACAGTAGGGATGTGCGGATTGCGTGGATGAAATACCAGTGACACACCCATCGCTTCAAAAGCTCTGCCAGCGAGTTCTGGTCGGTGAGCTGTGGCTGAAGGCGGCATTGAGTCACCGCGCACGTGAGAAAAACCAACGCCACCCCGCTCCAAAACATTGCCTTCTTCAAGAATCATGGAGCGACCATCACCTTTGAGTTTGGCATCGACTGGTTTTGTCCAAGAGTCTGTGGCAAAAGTTTTGCCATCAACCTCACTCATGCCCGCGGTGATGCGGTCTTGTAAGCCTAAAAAGTATTGGCGAATTTGATCGACGTTGATGCTTGTGTTTGACATAGGATTAATCAATTAATTAAAGTGCGCGATAACCGATGTCGCGACGGAACTGCGCGCCATCAAATTGAATGTGATCTAGGTGTGCATAAGCTTTTTGTTGAGCACCTTTTGTGGTGTGATCCAAGCCAACCACGCACAACACGCGACCACCCGATGTTTTGAGCACGCCATTGTCCATGGTGGTGCCAGCATGGAAAGTCACATGATCCACATCGTCTGCTGGGATGCCTGTGATCACATCGCCTTTGCGTGGAGTCTCTGGATAGTTATGTGCAGCCATCACCACACCTAAGGCAATTCTTGCATCCCATTCCAATTCCACTTGATCAAGCTTACTGTCTACTGCTGCATCTAAGGCAATCAAGAAGTCGCTCTTGAGGCGTGCCATGATCGGTTGTGTTTCAGGGTCGCCCATGCGGCAATTAAATTCCAAAGTTTTGACTTGACCTTTGCCATCAATCATCAAGCCTGCGTATAAAAAGCCTGTGAATGGAATGCCATCAGCGGCCATGCCTTTCACAGTCGGCATGATGATTTCTCTTAAAGCACGGGCGTGTATTTCTGGCGTGACCACCGGTGCTGGTGAATATGCACCCATGCCTCCTGTATTGGGGCCTTGATCAGCATCGAGTAAACGCTTGTGATCTTGGCTGGTGGCCAAGGTCAAAACATTTTTACCATCGACCATCACGATGAAGCTGGCTTCTTCACCTTGTAAAAATTCTTCGATGACCACTCTGGCGCCGGCATCACCCAGTTTATTGTCAGACAACATCATGTCAATCGCACCATGAGCCTCTTCGAGGGTCATGGCAACGACCACGCCTTTGCCTGCTGCTAAGCCGTCTGCCTTGATCACAATCGGTGCACCTTTGGCATCAATGTAGGCGTGTGCTTCTTGAATATTTGAGAAGGTCTGATACTCAGCGGTCGGGATCTGATGACGTTTCATGAACGCTTTTGCAAAATCTTTTGAAGACTCCAATTGGGCCGCTTTTTGTGTTGGTCCAAAAATACGCAAACCTTGATTTCTAAAAATATCCACAA
>CALMBU010000057.1 GCA_937863045.1 uncultured Polynucleobacter sp.
ACACAGAGTAGATCGTCGGCAGCGTCAGATGTGTATAAGAGACAGCCTAAAAAACTTAAATTTCTATCTTGGCGCCAAGCTCCACCACCCTATTTGCAGGGATTTTGAAGAAATCTGAAGGTTTCGCAGCATTTTGAAACATCCAAGCGAATAATCTTTGACGCCACAAAGCCATCCCCGGGAACTTTGAAGAAACCACGGTATCGCGTGCTAAGAAGAATGAGGTGTCCATTAAGTCAAATTTCAATTGATATTGGGCTTCAATTTGCGCCAATACCTTATTGATGTCTGGTGTTTCTTTGAAGCCATGGACGGAGCGCACCAAATACACTTGACCACCCATGTCCTTGAGCGTTAAACGCTCCTCATCATTCACATAGGGAACATCCCAGATGCTCAACTTCAAGAAGAAAACACGTTCATGCAATACACGATTGTGCTTGAGATTGTGAAGCATCGCCACAGGAACATAATCAATGTGAGCAGTTAAAAAGATGCCGGTACCTTCAACTCGGTGTGGGGGATGCGCCAAGAGTCCAGCAACAAATGGTTCCAAAGGAATAGATTCATTGATGATGCGATCGCGCAGTAGCTTTCTGCCCTTGTACCAAGTCATCAAACAAGTAAAGCAAATGGCGCCAATCAACAATGGGTACCAACCACCGTCTTTTAACTTGATCAAGGTTGCTGTCCAGAATGCCAAGTCAATGATCAAGAAAGCTGTGATCAAACAGGCAATCACAACAGGGTTCAAGCGCCACTCGCGACGCATCACAATCGCCAACAGGATGGTGGTGATCAGCATGGTGGTGGTGACTGATATTCCATAAGCGGCCGCCAAATTACCGGATTCTCTGAATTCGATCACCGTGAAAAGCACCATGATCAAGAGTGACCAATTGACCACAGGAATATAAATTTGACCTCTTTCATTATCGGAGGTGTGACTGATGCCCATGCGAGGCAAGAAGCCCAAAAGAATTGCTTGGTTCGCCAAAGAGAATGCCCCGGAAATAACTGCTTGAGAAGCAATCACCGTGGCAGCCGTGGCTAAACCAACCATTGGCCACAGCGCCCATTCAGGCACCATCAAGTAGAAAGGATTTTTGATGGCCTCAGGGTTTGATAACAACAAGGCACCTTGGCCAAAATAATTGAGTAACAAACTTGGCAACACTAAAAATAACCAAGCGTAGCGAATAGGATTTCGACCGAAGTGCCCCATGTCCAAATAGAGAGCCTCAACACCAGTGACCACAAGAACCAGAGAGCCCATCACAATGTAGGCCATCAAAGTATGTTCAGAAATAAAGTTAATCGCGTAGATGGGATTGATCGCGTTGAAGATCTCTGGCGCCTTGATGACGTTATAGATGCCCAAAGCAGCCAAGGAAATAAACCACGCAATGGTGATGGGGCCAAATAGTTTGCCAACCGTGGCTGTGCCATATTTTTGAATCACAAACAGCGCAACCAAGATCGTGATTGTGATTGGAATCACAAAGCGCTTCATTTCAGGGGTGGCAATTTCTAAACCTTCCACCGCTGATAAAACCGAGATGGCTGGGGTGATGACTGATTCACCATAAAGCATGCAAGCACCAAACATGCCCAACATCATCACCGTTAAATAGTATTTACTTCCCGACTGAAGTGATCGAAGTGCTAAGGCCATCAAAGACAGTACACCGCCCTCACCCTTGTTATCCGCGCGCATCACAAAATGAACATACTTGAATGTCACAACCAGCAAGATTGTCCAAAACATCATTGAGATGATGCCAAAGACAGCCATTTCACTGAATGGAATGCCGTGACTTGGACTGAAGGATTCTTTTAATGCGTATAAGGGGCTGGTGCCAATGTCACCAAAAACAACGCCAATGGCTGCAATCGCCAAAGTAGCTGTGCTTGCCTTGCGATGACCATCTTGACCGTGAAGCTCAACTGGCTCCAGCAAAGATGTTTGTGAATTTTCCGGATTACTGATGGACACCAGTTACTCCCTGCTAAATGATGTTTTTATTATATGCCGACCATATTGCAACGCAACATTAATTAAGCCCACGCTAAGCTTTATCCAGCCAATGACAAATTCCCAGGGCATTTAATTCCAAATCAATCTGAAGAAAATTGGTAATTTCTGCGGCAGATAGTTTGCAGTTCATTGTTTTTAAATGGTTTATATGAATTTTAGC
>CALMBU010000058.1 GCA_937863045.1 uncultured Polynucleobacter sp.
TCGAGAGTTGATCAGCCACTTTGGCTGCTTGCTGCATGTCATCTAATTTAAGACGTAAACCTGATGGACCATCCAATCTCAATAATGCTGCTGCATCCTTCCAATGAACCACGGCCAGAGTGCTATCAAACTCATAATGACCACTGTCGATGATGCCAATCAATTTAAAGGCTCTCATGCGTGGCGTCATGCCAGCAGGATTGATGTCACCCTCAGGAACCATGATGGTGATTCGATCGCCCAACTGAACGCCAAGTATTCCAGCTAATTCAGCCCCCAAGGCCAAACCAAATTCACCTGGCTTAAGAGCATTGATCTGACCTTGAATGAAATGCTTTGGTATATCAGATACCTTGCCCTCTAAGTCAGGGTCAATACCACGCAGCGCCACCCCTCGCATCACATCGCTGCGACTGATCAATGCCTGAGACATGATCATCGGTGCGGCACCTGTCACACGCTTGTTTTCTTGAACTTTGGCCAATAAAGGTTGCCAGTCACCCAATCCCGTTGGAGCATGAATCTCCACATGAGACAAAACAGACAGCATCCGATCACGAACTTCTTTTTGAAAGCCGTTCATGACCGATAGAACCACAATCAGAGCCGCGACACCCAAGGCAATACCCAACATTGATACAGACGATATAAACGATAAAAACCCGTCTTTAGAGCCTGTTTCCTTGTTTTTTCCGCCTTTTCTCCTGGCGTTGGTATAACGCCATGCGATTTCAAGTTCAATCGGCCAAATATTCATATGAAAGAGTTTAGCTTGCTCTTGGACAGAAGGTCCAAATGCCACCTAAAATCAAGGTTATGAAATACACCCTCGTTATTACCGACAGTCAAGATCAAGAATCATTTGATCGTGGCCTGCCCTATGAAAAGTTTTTACTGGGTCAGCAGAATGCCAGCGCACCCTTGGAACTTCAATCGAATGGCGTTACGGTTCACCCAGACACATGTGTTGCTCGCATTGAACCAATTCACATTCATGCAGCCAGAGACCACCTGGTTTTAACCAGCACTCAAATATTAGACATTCAAGCAGCGGAGGCTGATGCTCTTTTTGATTCAGTGAAAGATATTTTTGCTGAAATGAGCACCGTCACTCATCGCAGCATGCCTCATAAATGGTTCATTGAATCTCAAGCACTTCAAACTTTATCTACGGTCAGCACAACTCAAGCAGAGGGTCGCAACATTGATCACTGGATGCCCTCTGATACATCGATAGAGGGTGTTGCTCGTCAGTGGCGCAAATGGCAAAACGAAATCCAGATGATTTGGTTCAATCACCCAGTCAATGAAGCAAGACAAGCTGAAGGGATGCTCAGCATCAATTCAGTGTGGATCAGCGGTAATGGCAAGCTGGCGGATATCACGCCTGATGAGAGGTTGCTACAAGCCAAACAATGGCACAGCGCTGATGGCTGCCTGAGCTTACTTGCCTCTCATCTTAAAAAATCTCATGTCACTTCACTCAATGATTTAAGTTGTGGTGATGCGATATCACTGCTATCGGCATCTGATCCAGCATCACAGCTCGCATGGCAACAAGCTTGTGAAGCCTTGATCAATCATCACATCAAAGTAATTGAATTGGTTGACTTCCCAGAAGGTCAAGAAAGAACTCGAACAATCACCATCGAGCAGCTACCGAAAAAAGGTTTTGCGCTTTGGAAAAAACCAGTGATTGGCGCACTTCAGGATATGCTTCGCTCATGAGTATTCAATTCAAAGAGCGCATTTATTCAGAAAAAAGTGCTGACTGGCTTGAGCAAAGTGGCACGCATCCAGTATTAGCCAAGTTATTTGCTGCTCGTGGAGTCGAAAAGCCAGAAGAGCTTTTACTCGAACTCAAAAACCTGATTCCACCAGCACAACTTAAAAATTGTGAATCAGCTGCGAAATACTTGGCTGATGCGATTGAAGCAGGTAAGAAATTACTGATTGTTGCTGACTATGATTGTGATGGAGCAACTGCTTGCGCTGTTGGACTCAAAGGCTTGAGAGCTCTGGGTGCACCTTGGAATATCAAGATTGATTACTTTGTTCCCAATCGTTTTACCTTGGGATATGGTTTGACACCAGAAGTGGTTGATTTGGTTGCCAGCCTTCCTGAAAAACCAGATATTTTGATCACTGTTGATAACGGCATCGCCAGTGTTGCTGGCGTTGAAAGAGCGCAGCAACTAGGCATTGAAGTCTTGGTCACAGACCACCACTTACCTGCAGATGAACTTCCAAGAGCTGCTTGGATTGTGAATCCCAACCAACCAGATTGCACATTCCCAAGCAAAGCGTTGGCCGGTGTTGGGGTGATGTTTTATGTGTTGATTGCACTTCGTGCAGAGTTTCGTGCTCGAGGCACCTTCACAGCAGAAACTCAACCTCGCCTAGAAAATCTCTTAGATTTAGTGGCGCTTGGTACGGTGGCGGATGTTGCTTCTTTAGACAGAAATAATCGTATTTTGGTTTCAAACGGCATCAAGAGAATTAAAAGCGGACAGATGCAAGCAGGCATCAGAGCTCTTTACATAGCTGCCGGGAAAGACCCCAATCGTGCCAGTGCGTTTGATCTAGGATTTACTTTAGGACCTCGTCTGAATGCTGCAGGCAGATTGGCTGATATGTCATTGGGCATCCAATGTTTGCTTTCCGAATCTTTTGAGGATGCATTGAGATTGGCTCACGAACTTGATCGCATGAATCGTGAACGCCGAACCATCGAAGCGGGTATGCAAGAAACTGCATTGGCCAGCTTGGTAGATATACAAGTTGGCGAACAAGCCACTTTATGCATGGTCAATGAATCCTGGCATCAGGGTGTGATTGGCATCGTTGCATCGCGACTAAAAGAAAAATTTCATCGCCCAACTTTGATTTTTGCCCCAGGTGAAGAATCTGGACAGCCAGTTCTCAAAGGCTCCGGTAGATCGATACAAGGATTCCATTTGAGAGACGCCTTGGATTTGGTTTCTAAAAAGCATCCTGATCTGATTTTGAAGTTTGGTGGTCATGCCATGGCCGCAGGATTGACCATTGAGGAGGATTCTTTTGAGGAATTTAAAGCTTGCTTTGAGGAAGTTGCTCAGAGCTTGATGACCCCAGAAGTTCTGCAGCGCCAACTGGCCCATGATGGCAGACTGGACCCGGAGTTCATTGACCCAGAGTTAGGAACTATCCTTGCGAACGAAGTTTGGGGGCAAGGCTTTCCTGCCCCGGTATTCGTGGGTGAGTTTGAAGTATTGACTCAAACCCTGATTCAGGAAAAACACCTTCGAGTTCAGCTAAAAGCACTTAATTCAAATGGCTCAAGCCATCCAAAATCGTTCAATGGCATTTGGTTCTCTAGAAACGCAACCCTGCCAAACCCAGCCAGATTGGCCTATCGGGTCGTTACCGACCATTATCAAGGGGTCGCTAGAGCACAATTACACATAGAAGCGCTCGATGACCCCTTATAATTGTCGACCATGGAAGCCGAACAATTAAATCTCATCAGCAACACCCTCGAAGACCTGCGTACTCGTACGATTGAGCTTCGGAGGTATCTTTGACGTCGATAACAAAGCAGAACGTTTAGTCGAAGTTAATCAAACCCTTGAAGATCCCAAAATCTGGGATGATCCGAAACAAGCCCAAGCCCTTGGTAAAGAAAAAAAGCTTTTAGATGGCGTCGTAGGCACACTTAATTTTCTAACGGACAATATCACCTCAAGCCAAGAATTATTTGAAATGGCCAAAGAGGAAGGTGATTTCGACACAATTCTTTCGATTCAAACAGATACGGATGGCATGCGCCAACAAGTCGAAGGACTTGAATTCCGACGCATGTTCAGCAATCCAATGGACCCAAGCTCATGCTTCATTGATATTCAATCAGGTGCTGGCGGAACAGAAGCCTGCGACTGGGCCAGCATGTTGTTGCGCCAATACCTTCGTTACTGTGAGCGCAAAGGCTTCAAAGCTGAAGTGCTTGAAGTGTCTGATGGCGATGTCGCTGGTATCAAGAGTGCCACAATCAAAATTGATGGTGAATACGCCTACGGTCATTTAAGAACAGAAACTGGTGTACACCGCCTTGTGCGCAAATCGCCCTTTGACTCTGCCAACGGTCGTCACACCTCATTCACCAGTGTCTTCGTTTACCCAGAAGTCGATGACTCGATTGAGATTGATATCAATCCAGCTGATATCCGCACTGACACCTACCGCGCCTCTGGTGCTGGTGGACAGCACATCAATAAAACAGACTCTGCGGTTCGTTTGACGCACGTGCCAACCGGCATTGTGGTGCAATGTCAAAACGATCGAAGCCAACATAAAAATCGTGCTGAAGCGATGTCAATGTTGAAATCTCGCCTTTACGAACATGAGTTGCGTAAACGTCAGGCAGAACAAGACAAGCTAGAAGCCACTAAGAGCGATGTGGGCTGGGGTCATCAAATTAGATCTTATGTTTTAGACCAAAGTCGCATCAAAGATCTTCGAACCAACGTTGAAATATCAAACACACAAAAAGTTTTAGACGGCGACTTAGATCCATTCATTGAAGCCAGCTTAAAACAAGGCGTTTAATTACTACCATTCATTCATTAATCAATCATTACCACCATTTAATTGTTAGCGAAAACATCATGAGTCAAGAAGAACAACTGCCCATCGTCGATGAAAATCACATCATTGCAGAACGTCGCGAAAAATTAGCTCAATTGCGCAAAAATGGTGTGGCATTCCCCAATGATTTTGTGCCCACACACCATGCTGCTGATTTACATGAGCACTATGGCGAAATCAGTAAAGAGCATTTGGCAGAGAAAAATATCACTGTCAAAGTAGCTGGCCGAATGATGCTCAAGCGCGTGATGGGTAAAGCCAGCTTTGCAACCGTGCAAGATCGCACTGGTCAGATTCAGTTTTACATCAACGATGCTGATGCAGGCGCGGACGCTCACAATGCCTTTAAACATTGGGACATGGGTGACTTCATCGCCGCTGAAGGCGTGATGTTTAAAACCAATAAGGGTGAACTATCAATCCTTGTAAAAGATTTGCGTCTTTTGTCAAAATCTTTGCGCCCTCTTCCAGACAAATTCCACGGTCTTTCAGACCAAGAGATGAAATACCGTCAACGCTATGTTGATTTGATTGTTTCTCCAGAAACACGTCAAACCTTCTTAGCTCGCAGCAAAGCCATGTCTTCTATACGCCATCACATGCAAGATGCTGGCTTCATGGAAGTTGAAACACCGATGCTTCACCCCATTCCAGGTGGTGCAGCAGCAAAACCATTCATCACCCATCACAATGCCTTGGACATGGAAATGTATCTGCGCATAGCCCCAGAGCTTTACTTAAAGCGTTTGGTGGTTGGTGGTTTTGAGCGTGTCTTTGAAGTTAACAGAAACTTCCGCAATGAGGGTGTGAGCCCAAGACACAATCCAGAATTCACCATGATGGAGTTCTATGCAGCCTACACGGATTACAAGTGGCTCATGACCTTCACAGAAGAACTCATCAGAGCAGCAGCGATTGATGCTCAAGGTACTGCGAATTTAACTTATCAAGGCAAACCGTTGGATTTATCAAAGCCATTCCAACGCTTAACCATTGCTGAAGCAATTCTTAAGTACGCTCCTTTATCGAAAAAACAGTACACCGCAGCTCAATTGGAAGATAAAGAGTTTGTGCGCCAAGAGCTTAAAAAGTCAGGTGAAGACATCAACGGGCCAACACTCAAGAACGCTGGTCTTGGAGCCCTTCAATTGGCCTTGTTTGAAGCAACTGCTGAAGAACATCTGTGGGAACCAACTTACATCATTGATTACCCCATTGAAGTCAGCCCATTGGCCAGAGAATCCGACACAAGACCAGGCATCACAGAACGCTTTGAGTTATTCATCACAGGCCGTGAGATTGCCAATGGCTTCTCTGAGTTAAATGATGCAGAAGATCAAGCTGCTCGTTTCCATGCTCAAGTTGCCCAAAAAGAAGCTGGTGATGAAGAAGCCATGTATTTCGATGCCGACTTCATTCGTGCATTAGAGTACGGCATGCCTCCAACCGGTGGCTGCGGGATTGGTATCGATCGTTTGATGATGTTAATCACTGACTCACCAAACATCAGAGACGTGATTCTTTTCCCGCACTTGAGAAAAGAAGACTAAAAAGTCTTTGATCCAAAAAGAGATGTAAAAAGGGACCCTCGGGTCCCTTTTTTATGACTTATTTTTTAATCGCTTCATTGAATCACTTTGGTTAATAAAGTTAGATCAATGATTTTCTTTCGCATGATTGATTGAATACTTAGGTATCTCAATGACCAAGTTTTGCTGAGCAACCACAGCCTGACAAGACAAGCGTGATTGAGGGCACAGGCCCCAGGCACGATCAAGCAAGTCATCTTCAGCTTCATCTGATGGATTCAAGCTGGCTATCCCTTCACGCACAATCACGTGGCAGGTTGTGCATGCACATGACATCTCACATGCATGTTCAATTTCAATATCATTTTCTAATAATGCTTCACAAATAGTGGCGCCTGGAGAAGCCTCCAATACAGCACCTTCAGGACAATAATCAGCATGAGGAAGAACAACAATTTGTGGCATTTTTAATTCCTATTAAATTTCTTCTATCTTTTTACCAGACAACGCTTTTTTGATACTTTCATTCATTCTACGGGCAGCAAAATCATCGGTTGCTTTTGATAAAGATTCAACTGAACGTCTCAATACCTGAGTATCTTGGGTTGATTCAATCAACTCTTTTAGGGCTTTTAGTTTGCGCTTGATGATATCTAGCTCGTCTTCATCTAGCAATTGCTGGTCTTCAGCCAAAGCAGCATCCACTGCTTCAATCAAACGCTTTGCGTCGACCAACTCTTCTCTCAAAGCTCTATCTTGAACGTCATCAGCAGCATGACTAAAGCCATCTTGAAGCATGGAGGTGATATCGGTATCAGAAAGACCATAAGAAGGTTTGACATTGATAGTCGCCTCAGCGCCTGAATGTTGCTCTCTGGCTGTTACTGATAACAAGCCATCCGCATCAACCTGATAGGTCACCCGAATCCTGGCAGCACCTGCCGCCATTGGTGGGATATCTCTGAGCTCAAACTTTGCCAGCGAACGACAATGATCTACCACTTCGCGCTCACCTTGCAGAACGTGAACGGCCAAGGCAGTCTGACCATCTTTGAAGGTTGTGAAATCCTGCGCTCTTGCAACTGGGATCGGTGTATTGCGTGGGATGATCTTTTCAACCAGACCACCCATGGTTTCAACACCCAGGGAAAGAGGAATTACATCCAACAGTAACCACTCATCACCCTTTTGCTGATTACCCGCCAACAAATCAGCTTGCATCGCAGCACCCATCGCCACCACTTGATCCGGGTCTAAATTAGTCAATGGCGTCTGACCGAATAGCTCGCCCACCGCTCTTTGAACGTGAGGCATGCGGGTAGCACCACCGACCATGACCACGCCCTTGATTTCTTCTGGCGTCAAACCAGCATCCCTAAGAGCTTTCTTGGCTGCCAGCAGAGTTTTATTGACCAAATGTTGGGTTAACTCAAAGAACTGAGCCTGGCTGATGCCAACGTTAATGGCTGTGCCATCACTCAAGGTGGTATGCACGCGCGCCAAAGGATTCTTGCTCAACTGCTCTTTGACTTCTTTTGAAGCGGTGAGCAATAAACGGGTGTCTTTATCAGACAGTAACTGTAATTTCGCTTGCTCTAAAACCCAGCAATACAGGCGATGATCAAAGTCATCACCGCCCAAAGCTGAATCTCCACCCGTGGAGAGAACTTCAAAAACACCCTTACTTAAGCGCAAGATTGAAATATCAAATGTGCCACCGCCCAAGTCATAAACAGCGTACAAACCTTCTGAAGCGTTATCCAAGCCATACGCAATGGCTGCAGCAGTTGGCTCATTTAAAAGGCGTAAAACCTCAATGCCAGCCAATTTAGCTGCATCTTTGGTCGCCTGTCGTTGCGCATCATCAAAATAAGCAGGCACTGTAATCACGGCCCCAACAATCTCATCATCAAAAGAGTCTTCCGCGCGCTGACGTAATCTAGCGAGAATTTCTGCAGAAACTTCGACAGGACTTTTTTCACCAGAAACTGTTTTAATTTTGAGCATGCCAGGGGCATCTACAAATTCATAAGGCATGGTTTGAGCATGCTGAATATCACCAAGACCTCTGCCCATGAAACGCTTCACTGAAATGATGGTGTTTTTTGGGTCGCCATTGGCATTTTGTAAGGCTTGGTAACCGGCCTGGGTTGTGCCGCCTGGCAGGTAACGAATCACTGACGGCAATAACTTTCTACCCTGCTCATCACCCAAGACTTCAGGCAAAGCATTTTTCATCGCAGCAACCAAAGAATTGGTGGTTCCCAAATCAATGCCAACAGCAATACGGCGTTGATGAGGGGCAAGCGATTGACCAGGTTCGGCAATTTGTAATAAGGCCATATTTTTATTTTTTATTAATTATTTAAGCTGATATTGCGTCTTCTAGTTCTGCACCGAATTTATCAATGAACAATAAAGCTCGTAACTGCGTTGCTGCCAACTCAAAATTATTGGCCTCATCAATCGTCACTTCAACTTCTTTCAATAAATTCGCTCTTGTTTTTTCTACTTCTTTGTATAAATCATCTAACTTAGAAGGCTGATCTCTGACATCATCCAAAGCCTCTCGCCATTCCATCTGCTGCATCAAAAATTGAGCAGGCATTGCAGTATTGGTTTCTAACTGAGGATCCACGCCATTCCTTGCACACATATACAAACCCCTTTGAATGGGGTTCATGAGTGTTCGGTAGGCTGAATTTGCCAGAGCTGATAACTGCATCGAAACGCGTTTATCGGAATCACTGGCTTGGGCGTGCATATCAGGATGAACTTTTTGTTGCACAGTCAGATAAGCAGACTCCAAAGCCTGCCTATCAATCTTAAATTGTGGCTTTAGCTGAAATAAGGCAAAGTAATCATCAAATCCTGAAAGATTCGCCACAACCACACTCATCTTTTACATTTGGATTTTGAAACTTAAATCCTTCATTCAGACCTTCGCGCACATAATCAAGCTCTGTGCCATCCAAATAAGCCAAACTCTTAGGGTCCACATAAACCTTGACCCCTAAAGATTCAAACAAGGTGTCTTCAGGCAAGATCTCATCAACATATTCAAGTTGATAAGCAAGTCCTGAACAACCCGTTGTTCTAACCCCAAGACGCAAGCCAACGCCTTTGCCACGACGCTCAATGTAGCGCGTGATGTGCTTAGCTGCTTTCTCTGTCAGAGTAATCGCCATGATTATTTAGCGTGCTTTTCTTTGTAATCAGCCACTGCTGCTTTGATGGCGTCTTCAGCCAAGATAGAGCAGTGAATCTTGACAGGTGGCAAAGCCAACTCTTCTGCAATCGCAGCGTTCTTGATTTCAAGCGCTTGATCCAAAGTCTTACCTTTGACCCACTCTGTCACCAATGAAGATGAGGCAATCGCTGAGCCACAACCATAAGTTTTGAACTTAGCATCTTCAATGATGCCTTGGTCATTCACACGGATTTGTAGTTTCATCACGTCGCCGCAAGCTGGCGCACCAACCATGCCGGTACCAACATGGTCGTCACCTTTTTCAAATGAGCCAACGTTGCGTGGATTTTCATAATGCTCAATTACTTTTTCACTGTATGCCATTTTGTTTCCTCAGTTATCTTTGCGTTTATCTTTTCAGTTATTGATTAATGTGCTGCCCATTGAATCGTGTTCAGATCAATGCCATCTTTGTGCATTTCCCAAAGCGGTGACAAATCTCTTAATTTAGCGATTTTGCTCTTGACCAACTCAATGGTGAAATCTACATCTTCAACGGTTGTAAAACGACCAATGGTGAAACGAATCGAGCTGTGTGCTAACTCATCATTGCGACCCAATGATCTCAACACATATGAAGGCTCCAAAGATGCTGACGTACATGCTGAACCAGATGACACGGCAATATCCTTCAAAGCCATGATCATGGATTCACCTTCAACATAGTTAAAGCTGATATTCAAGTTGTGTGGGATACGCTGATCCATATCACCGTTGAGGTAAACCTCTTCAATTTGGTTCAAACCATTCCACAAACGATCTCTTAACATGCGAATACGCTCGTTTTCAGTGGCCATTTCTTCGCGAGCAATGCGGAAGCACTCACCCATACCGACCAATTGATGGGTTGGCAAAGTACCTGAACGCATACCGCGCTCATGACCACCACCATGCATTTGAGCTTCAATACGAATACGCGGCTTACGGCGCACAAATAAAGCACCCACACCCTTAGGCCCGTATGTCTTATGAGCACAGAAGCTCATCAAGTCAACTTTAAGAGTTTGCAAATCAATCGCGACCTTGCCTGTGGCCTGGGCTGCGTCCACGTGAAACACAATGCCTTTTTCACGACAGAACTCACCAATTTTTGGAATGTCTTGAATCACACCAATTTCGTTATTCACAAACATCACAGAAACAACGATTGTGTCTGGACGAACAGCTGCTTTGAATTTTTCAAAATCAATCAAACCATTTGGCAATACATCAAGGTATGTGACTTCATAGCCTTCACGCTCTAACTCACGACAAGCATCTAAAACAGCCTTGTGCTCTGTTTTAACTGTGATGATGTGCTTGCCTTTTTCTTTGTAGAAATGAGCGGCACCTTTGATGGCCAAGTTATTACTTTCAGTGGCGCCACTGGTCCAGACGATTTCTCTTGGATCTGCACCCACTAATTTTGCAACCTCTGCACGAGCAGTCTCAACAGCCTCTTCAGCACTCCAGCCATAAGCATGACTGCGTGAAGCTGGGTTACCAAATTGCTCACGAAGGTATGGAATCATCACATCGACCACTCTTGGGTCAATCGGTGTTGTGGATGAGTAGTCCATATAGATTGGGAAGTGCTCTGGACTAAACATAGGTACTGGTTTAGGTGATGACATGTTTGTTTCCTTTTATCTCAATATCTTTTTTATTTATTGTGTGACTGCTTCAACGATTACTATTAATTAATTTGCTGCGCAAAAGTAAACACTGAATTTGCCAATGGTTTTTTCTTGGCTTCAACTTCTTTTTTTGCACTTGCAGAAGCAGTCTTCGATGCTCTAGGGGCTTCAAGTTTTATCTTGGTCTCGCGCACACCGTGGACATGCGCTCTGCCCTCTTGCTGCTTGACCAAATCAGCCAATGACACTGAGCTGAGATACTCAACCATCTTTTGATTCAAGCTGGTCCATAAATCATGGGTCATACAGCGACCATGGCCAGCGTCATCGCCGCGACAGTTACCTTTGCCACCGCATTGGGTTGCGTCTAATGGCTCATCAACAGCAATGATGATGTCAGCTACTGTGACTTGGTCGGCTCTGCGTGCCAAGGTGTAACCACCGCCTGGACCACGAGTACTTTCGACAATATCAAAGCGTCGCAACTTACCAAACAACTGCTCTAAATATGACAATGAAATATGTTGCCTTTGGCTAATGCCGGCAAGTGTTACTGGCCCATGAGATTCGCGCAGGGCTAAATCAATCATTGCAGTGACAGCAAAACGTCCTTTGGTTGTTAGTCTCATCTCTTACCTCATCAATATTGGGTTGTTGAAACGTTTAATACCTGACTCTTGTGCTCAAGTTTATCAGATACCCAATTAAACTGCTCAAGTACTAAATTAAGCCAGGCCAAATGATGAATAAACCATAAAAATCAATTACTTAGGTGGAAGTAGTAGCGACTTGAAATCAGACTTGATCCGAGCTCTAACTGCCACGTAGAGGCGCCTTCTATCCAAAGTCGGCAAATCCCTTGATCGCAATGCCATATTGAAAGCCAAAGAGAAACTAACCATGACATTGAAGGCACCGATCAGTAAAACACCAAAAATACCCAGCCAGAAGCCAGACATCATGAATGTTTTCCATCCAAGGGCCGTCGCAGCTGCTGCAAACTGCCCAGCAGATAGCGTGATGTGGCGAATTTCCATGCCAATCCCCAGGAAGCCCAAGAAGGTTGGGCCATAAATCAGCAAGAATCCCAAGGAAACGTTGGCAGCAACAATTGAGATATTGTCTCTCCACCACTGCCCCCACCTTGCTGCTCGGATATCACCGAATACCATGGTGATTCTGCGGTTGTAACGAATCACATCTTGAATGCGATGCAAAACAAACCAGTTATCAATCAAGCCTGCAATCACGCTCGAGAGCCATAGGAGTACGCCCGTAAAAGCTGCGAATAAGAAGGCTAAGCTGAATGGTGAAACAGTGTGAAAAATATAAGTCGCTTTGGCAGGACTCATGGTGGGGTGATCTAACAACAAGATGATGCCCACTTGAATGGCTATGACCAGGGGAACGACCATGGCCAAGTTACCAAAAATAGAAGCTGCCTGAGATCTCATCAAGGCCATGGATCGATCGACAAAACGATCTAAACCCTCTTTGCTTTGAACGTCGTCTAGCAACTGCGCCAAAGCTGGGGCAGTCATGGCGGGTTGCTTGGTTGCTAAAGTGAAGTTGGCAAACTGAATCAGTAAAAAACTACCCGCATAGTTAACGGTCAAAAGAATATTTTCAAAGAAGCGAACCAAACCAAGATTGGTGATCAGAAACTTTAAATAAACCGTTCCTGAAATGATTACACCACCACCCAGAGATTTTTTGAGCATTGAAAAATACTCTTTACGGCTGCCTGCGATGTAATGATCACCAGTCTCTGCACTCCGCTCCACCATTTTTCGTGAAAGCAAAGCAAATGTCTGTTCAGCTAAGCGCTTGATACTGCGATGACCCTGAACCGTCTGAATTAAATCGGCTGTTAACTTGGCAAACAATTGCACTTGGTCACGATGAAGCCAAGCCTCTAGCAATGTTTCGACCCTGGCTAAGCGCAAGCGCATGGTCTCAACTTGGAAAACTGTTTCAACTGAAACACCATTCTCATCAAGATGTGCATAAACGTCATCACAAGCGATGTAGCAAGCATTCAATACATCTTGAAATTCTTTTAAGGTTGCTTGATATGAAGAGTCATTCAAACGAGGCTCCGCCTTGAGAATGTCCTCGGCTAATTTACCCAAGCGATAAAACGGTGAATCCTGACCACTCACGCCACGCAGTCTTGATCTAACGGAATAACTTAAACCCGCAGAACTGATATAGCTGATCAAGATCATGATGGCTTCAGCCATGTCCTTGAACAAACCATTGCTGTTAGATTGATCTTCTTGATAGTGAGTTAAGTCATACAGTGAGCGCAATAAATCATCATCCAAATCATGAACCCAAGCGGCGTCATGCGGCCCAACGAAGCCAAGTGAGAATAAAACGGTGAGTTCAGGTTTATTGGGTGGCGGAGCAATCAAATGATTGCGCAAACGCTCAGTCATCTCTCCCCAAAAACTAGGTTTTGTTGCAACCCCTGTATCGCATAGCAATGAAAGCGCATCATTGTCTTGCAAAATACTGCGTATCAACTTGGCAATCTTTAATTTGACGTCTGGTCGCTGCTCAAGGATTTTTAAAAATGATCTTAAACGCGCATGCTCAGGGTGGCCCTCTAAGCTTGCAGCCGGTTTATTCTTAGTTGCTTTTTCGGTGCGGCGCAACCAATAAACAAGTTCAACCACCCAGCGATTACGATCAGCCAAATCAGCGGCATCATCAGGCACGCGCAGTAGAGTATCCAATGCTTGTGATGCATCTCTTGATTCTTTCCAGCGTGCCCACAAACGGCGAAAATCTTTAAACCCAAACATGCCTAATTTCCATTTAATTGAATTGTGTCGTGTAACTCGGCGCCGAAAACCATCGCCTTTAATTTCAGTAGCTGATCTCTTGTTTGGGCAGCCTTTTCAAATTCAAGATTCTTAGCGTGATCAACCATCAATTTTTCTAGCTGCTTTATTTCTTTGGCCAATTGTTTCTCGCTCATATCTTCATAGTGAGCTTTTTCTTGCTCATATTTTAGCTCTTGGCGTTTCTCATCAACGTCATAAACGCCATCAATGATATCTTTAATGCGCTTCACAACTCCTTTAGGAGTAATGCCGTGGATTTTGTTGAACTCAGTTTGCTTGCTTCTGCGACGCTCAGTTTCGCCAATGGCCTTCTTCATTGATTCGGTCATTTTGTCAGCGTACAAAATAGCTTTGCCGTTGACGTTTCTGGCGGCTCGGCCAATCGTTTGAATCAAGCTTCTTTCTGAACGCAAGAATCCTTCTTTATCAGCATCCAAAATAGCCACCAAAGAAACCTCTGGAATATCCAAACCCTCGCGCAAGAGATTGATGCCAATCAATACGTCAAAAACGCCTAAGCGTAAGTCTCTTAAGATCTCTACCCGCTCAACCGTATCAATATCAGAGTGCAGATAGCGCACTTTGATGCCATTGTCTGACATGAAGTCAGTCAATTGCTCTGACATGCGCTTGGTCAACGTCGTGATCAATACACGCTCACCCACTTTGATGCGCGCGTGTATCTCAGTTAACACATCATCCACTTGAGTTGATGCCGGTCTAACGTCAATCAAAGGATCCACAAGGCCAGTTGGTCTAACGACCTGCTCTACCACTTTATCGGCATGCTGTTCTTCATAGGCCGCTGGAGTAGCTGAGACAAAAATAACTTGTCTCATCTTTGTTTCAAACTCTTCGAATTTCAGGGGACGGTTATCCATCGCTGATGGTAAGCGAAAGCCATAATCCACCAAGGTTGATTTACGAGCTTTATCGCCGTTGTACATACCGTTCAATTGGCCGATCAGAACATGACTCTCATCCAAGAACATCAATGCATCTGGCGGCAAATAATCTACCAATGTTGGAGGAGCCTCACCTGGTTTGGCGCCCGATAGATGTCTTGAGTAGTTTTCAATGCCCTTACAGAAACCTAGCTCTGACAACATTTCAAGATCAAAACGTGTGCGTTGCTCTAAGCGCTGAGCTTCAACCAGCTTGCCTTCTTTGACATAAAAATCTAAACGTTCGCGCAATTCTGCTTTGATGGTTTCAATCGCACGCAAAACTGTTTCACGTGGGGTGACGTAATGTGAGCCAGGATAAATCGTAAAACGTGGAATGCGTTGACGAATCCTGCCGGTCAATGGATCAAAGAACTGAAGACTGTCGACGGTGTCATCAAATAAATCAATGCGCACGGCCAGTTCATTATGTTCTGCTGGAAAGACGTCGATGGTATCTCCACGAACGCGGAAGGTACCCCTTGAAAAATCTACATCGTTGCGCTCGTACTGCATCGCAATCAAACGCGTCACGATGTCGCGCTGAGTTAATTTGTCGCCCTGCCGAACCGTCAAAACCATTTGATGATAATCGCCTGGATTACCGATACCGTAAATGGCAGAGACAGTAGAGACAATGATCGTGTCACGTCTTTCTAAAAGACTCTTGGTTGCTGACAATCTCATTTGCTCAATGTGCTCGTTGATCGAAGAATCTTTTTCAATGAAAAGATCTCTGGTTGGCACATAAGCTTCCGGTTGGTAATAGTCGTAGTAGCTCACAAAATACTCAACGGCATTTTGCGGAAAGAATTCTCTGAACTCACTGTAGAGTTGTGCAGCAAGTGTTTTATTGGGGGCAAAAATAATGGCTGGACGACCCAAACGTGCAATCGTATTGGCCATCGTATAAGTCTTACCTGAACCCGTGACACCCAAAAGAGTTTGATAAATCAAACCGTCTTCAATCCCCTCCACCAACTGGGCGATGGCCTCAGGCTGATCTCCGGCAGGCGGAAATGGCTGATGAAGCAGGAACGGTGAGCCCGGAAAACGAATGGTGTTTTCTGGGGGGCTCGAAGCGTCGATTTCTGATTTTTTTTCTGTCTTTTTTGGCATCTCGGCTATCATTCTAGGCTTGCTTGAACTTTCTGACATATTTCATACTATGAGCCTCTTTTCAAACGTCGAACTTGCCCCCCGTGACCCCATTCTTGGTCTTAATGAAGCCTACAACTCTGATAGCCGCGCAACCAAGGTAAACCTTGGGGTTGGCGTGTATTTCACCGATGATGGCAAGATCCCATTGTTGCGTGCGGTACAAGCTGCAGAAAAAATCATGATGGAAAAATCTGCTGCCCGTGGCTACTTGGCCATTGAAGGTATTGCAGCCTACAACCAAGGTGTACAGAACCTTTTGTTTGGCAAAGACTCTGCTATTTTGGCCTCTGGCCGCGCAGTGACTGCCCAAGCAGTTGGCGGCACCGGCGCCCTAAAGATCGGTGCTGACTTCATCAAACGTTTAGAGCCGAATGCAGTCGTGGCAATCAGCGACCCTAGCTGGGAAAACCACCGCGGTATTTTCGAAAACGCTGGCTTCCCAGTTCAAAACTACACTTATTACGACCCTGAGACACGAGGCGTGAACTTTACAGGCATGGTGAAATCTCTAGAAGCCCTGCCAGCTAAGTCTGTGGTTTTATTGCACGCTTGCTGCCACAACCCAACTGGCGCTGATATGTCTTTAGATCAGTGGAAGCAAATTGTGCAAATTTGTAAAGCCAAGCAATTGATTCCTTTCTTGGACATGGCTTATCAAGGCTTTGCTGACAACATCGATCAAGACGGCGCTGCAGTTCGTTTATTTGCCGACTCAGGCCTTTGCTTCTTTGTTTCTAGCTCATTCTCTAAGTCTTTCTCTTTGTACGGTGAGCGCGTTGGCGCCCTATCCATCGTTACCGAGAGCAAAGACGAGTCAACACGCGTGATGTCACAGTTAAAGCGTGTGATTCGTACAAATTATTCAAATCCAGCGATTCATGGTGGTACGGTGGTCGCAACTGTCCTAAACACCCCAGAATTGCGCGTGATGTGGGAACAGGAATTGGCTGAAATGCGTGATCGCATCAAGTTAATGCGTAATTCTTTGGTCAGCAAATTGGCTCAAGCTGGCGCAAAACGTGATTTTGGCTTTGTGAATGACCAAAGAGGCATGTTCTCCTACTCTGGCCTAACATCTGACCAGGTGGACCGTCTTCGCGAAGAATATGGCATTTACGCCGTTTCAACAGGCCGCATCTGCGTGGCCGCCCTCAATAGCAAGAATATTGATGGTGTCGCAAAAGCCATAGCCTCAGTTTTATAAGCTATTAAAATCAATGTCTTAGACAACATTTTGGTGCTCTATGCATCAAAATGTTGCATTGCACAAATTGATATTTTTAGGGATAATCTAACCTAATGTAAAAAGTGCTTTAAAGCACATCAGTCCTTAACTCCGTTTCGGACATTTTTAGATTTCGGGAGATTAATTAATGCTGTACCAATATCAAGAGTTCCAAAAAGCCTTGCTTCAACCTTTGACAGCATGGGCCCAGGCCACAGCAAAGACTTTCGTTAATCCCAGCAATCCTCTTTCATTACTTCCTTCAGCAACCAGAATCGCTGCTGGATATGAGCTTCTGTACCGCCTGGGCAAGGAATACGAGAAGCCAGAATTCAAGATTAAAACAGTGGTGGCTCATGGTAAGAATGTAGCCATCAACGAATACACCGTTGTTGACAAACCATTTTGTAAATTAGTTCGCTTCAAACGCTTTTCGGATGATGTCAACGTCATCAAGAAACTCAAACAAGATCCGGTTGTACTGATCGTGGCGCCTTTATCAGGTCACCACTCCACTCTTTTACGCGATACGGTCAAAACATTGCTTCAAGATCACAAGGTCTACATCACTGATTGGGTTGATGCACGCTTGGTACCTCTTGAGGATGGCAACTTCTCCTTAGACGACTACGTTCATTACATCCAAGACTTTATTCGCGAGATTGGCGCAAAAGATTTGAACGTTTTGTCAGTCTGTCAGCCAACGGTACCGGTCTTGGGTGCAATTTCTTTAATGGCATCAGCGGGTGAAGTAACCCCACGAACCATGACCATGATGGGCGGCCCTATTGATGCTCGTAAGAGCCCAACCATGGTGAACTCAACGGCCACAAATAAATCATATGAATGGTTTGAAAACAATGTGGTGTTCACTGTGCCCCCTCCACACCCTGGTGCAGGTCGTCGTGTTTACCCAGGCTTCCTTCAGCATACTGGCTTTGTTGCCATGAACCCTGATCGTCACGTTCAGTCTCACTGGGATTACTTCCAAGACTTGGTCAAGGGTGATAAACAAGATGCGCAGGCTCACATTGAGTTCTATGACGAATACAACGCTGTGTTGGATATGGATGCGGCCTATTATTTAGAAACCATCAAAACAGTTTTCCAAGACCACGCTTTACCAACTGGTAAATGGGTTGTTGGTGGCAAACTGGTCAAGCCACACGATATCAAAGGCACTGCTCTACTAACCATCGAAGGTGAGTTGGATGATATTTCTGGCAGCGGCCAAACAAAAGCTGCTCACGGTTTATGTAAGAACATTCCTGAGAATAAAAAACAGCACTATGAAGTCAAGGGCGCTGGCCATTACGGTATTTTCTCTGGTCGTCGTTGGCGCGAAATGGTTTATCCAGAAGTTGGACAATTCATCCGCAAGCACGCCATCAAGGGAAGTAAAGTGGTTGTGCAAAGAGCTGTGAAAAAACCAGCTGTAAAAAAAGTTGCCAACAAAAGAACAGCATCAAAGAATGCATAAAGCAATAGACGGTCTTGATGACCTATCGGATCGTCTATTAGCCGCACTCCCTCAAACTCAATGCACCAAATGTGGCTACCCTGATTGTCGGGCCTATGCCAAAGCCATGTCCATTGGCGAGGCTCCACATAACCAATGCCCTCCTGGTGGTCAAGAAGGCATTGGGCGTTTAGCAAAAATACTTAACAAAGAAGTTCTAAAGCTCAATCCACAGAATGGCGAAGAACGCCCTCGCTCAGTTGCCTTGATTGAATCAAAGGCATGCATTGGTTGCACGCTGTGCATTCAGGCATGCCCAGTTGATGCCATCGTCGGAGCATCAAAGCAAATGCATGTGGTGATTGATGAATGGTGCACGGGATGTGACCTCTGCATTCCTCCCTGTCCGGTTGATTGCATCACCATGGTTCCCGTGACTGGTAAAGCAACTGGCTGGGATGCTTGGGGTCAGGAATTAGCTGATCTTGCCAGAAACCGTTATGAATCACGCGAAAAAAGATTAGAACGTGAAGAGCTTGATAACGTGAAACGTTTAGCACTCAAGGCCAAGAACAAGGCCAAAGCACTTGATCTTGAAAGTGCGAAAACTGAAGATGAGAAAGCTGAGATTGAACGCAAGCGAGCAATCATTGCAGCTGCGATGGCTCGAGCTCAAGAGAAACTTCAGTCGTCTAGCTAAAAACTTAGAGTAGTTTTTTAATGGCTTCCACATAGGCAGCCATATCAGGTGGAGTGCCATCTCTTTGAGCATTCCAAAGAACCTGCCCCAAACATTCCATGATCCTGTGTTGAGCCTCGTGCTCAGAATCTAATTTGATCATCAGTTGCTGACTGGCTTCACGAATGCCAGGTGGTTGATCAATTTGCACCTGCTCAGTGATGGACATGTGCATGGATAGGTGTAAGAAAGGATTGGTTTGTCCTTTTTCAGGCGTGTACTCGGCCTCTTTGGCAGATTCAAGATCGCCCAAGATCTCGTGATACTCAGGATGCTCCACCATCCACCTGGCGGCAATTGATTCCAAGGGCGTGAGAATGCCAGAGCGTTGCTGCTTGGCCCAAGCCTCACAAAAAAACTGTCTGACTTCTTCTTTGCTGGGATTAAATAAGCTCATACCGAGAAATTCTTTTCTTTGAATGAGCATAATGGCTCAACCATGCATTTTGCACAATCTGGGCTTCTGGCTTTGCAGGTGTAGCGGCCATGCAAAATCAACCAATGATGGGCATCAATCAAATAATCTTTGGGTATTCGCTTTAGCAGCGCCATCTCTACAGCCAAAACATCTTTGCCCGGAGCTAAACCTGTTCTGTTGGATACCCTGAAGATGTGTGTGTCTACAGCCATGGTTGGGTGACCAAAGGCCGTATTTAAAATGACATTGGCTGTCTTCCTGCCAACCCCTGGAAGAGCTTCTAAGGCTTCTCTATCTTCGGGAACTTCTCCACCATGAAGCTCCATCAATAGACGGCAGGTTTCTATCAAATGTTTTGCTTTGGTTTTAAATAATCCAATGTGCTGAATGTAGGGTATCAAGCCATCAACACCAAGCGCATATATTGCCTCTGGAGTATTCGCTACTGGAAAAAGAACCCTGGTGCCTTTATTGACGGATATATCTGTTGCTTGGGCTGACAATAAAACAGCGGCCAACAATTCAAAGGGTGTGGTGTATTCAAGCTCAGTGGTTGGCTTGGGATTATTGCTTTTGAGCGCCTCAAAAAAAGCCAATCGTTTTTGTGGGTTCATTTAAGTCAATAACTCACAATTTTTAAACGTGACCCAAGACATCTTGTATGCGCTTGACCATCACAGGTACTTTGACTGACTGCTTCTGAAGATGTTCAGCATTGCTGCCTCTTTGCTTCTCAGACCAAACAGACCCTGGGAAAAAGATATCTTCTTTGAATCGAGGAATGATGTGCCAATGCAAATGAGGCACCATATTACCCAAAGCTGCCAAGTTGACTTTGTCTGGCTGCATGACTTCAAGCATGATCTTCTCAAGCAAAAAAATAACATGCAACAAACGACTGCGCTGATCCAAACTGAGATCACTCATCTCAGCCACGTGTTCGTTCCAAATCACCCGACAAAAACCTGGCAATTCAGGCTCATTGGCCAAAATGACTCTTAACTCGTGATTTTTCCAAATCAATTCACCACCATCAGCGGTGCACAAAGGGCAATTTGCATTCATGAGGGTATTTTCGCTTAATTCAGAAGAAGACGAAAACATTTTCTAGATATAAACTGAGTGAACTTCTAACAATTGATGACCCATGGATATCAAATTATTTAGCTATTGGCG
>CALMBU010000059.1 GCA_937863045.1 uncultured Polynucleobacter sp.
GCCAAGCCAAATTCTTGAAATCCTGGTGAGTCGATCAATGCGCCAGCAAAAGAGTGTGCAGAAGAGTTAGCAGAAATATTTTTTTGGCTAGCAGGTAGGTCGTAATAACGACAAGCGGTGGTGGTGTGTTTGCCACTGTCTAACTTCTTGGAATGTTCCTGAGTTTGAGCAGCAGCATCAGGAATCAAAGCATTCAATAGCGTGGACTTGCCCATTCCTGATTGACCAACCAATACCGATACACGGCCCTGGACATGAGGAAGCAAAGCCTCTACTGAAGCTGGGTCGTGCTTCACTGACATTTCATGAACGGGGTAGCCCATCGCAATATACGGCTCGAGCATCTTGCGAGCAGCAGGTAATTTATTGGGCAGGTCACATTTATTCAAAATGATTCTAGGGATGATGCCGGCTGTTTCAGCAGCGATCACTGCTCGACCCAAGAGGTCTGGAGAGAAGCCCGGCTCGGTCGCAAGCACGATCAAGATTTGATCAACATTGCTGGCGATGGATTTACTTTTGTAGGCATCTGAGCGGTAGAGCAAATTCTTGCGCTCAACTATTTTTTCAATCACAGCTTGCTCGGGGCCGGTTTCTTGAACTTCCAAGATATCACCAACCGCACCTAAATGTTGCTTGCCACGTGAAGTTACTTGATACAAAGCCTGTGGACTGATGTCCGACTCACCTTCGATTGCTCTGGCCAAATAATGTCGACCATATGAGGCAACGAGAAGGGCTTTGAATGATTTCATCAAACTATCTTACCGCCATACCTTGTAAATGAGCAATGCGCAGAGGGGCTGGTGGATGAGAGTCATAAAATTTCGAGTAAAGCGGATCTGGCGTGAGGGTTGCTGCATTGTCTTGATACAACTTGACCAAAGCAGTAATCAAATCATTGGCTGAAGATTTCTCTGCAGCAAAAGCATCCGCTTCATATTCATGTTTGCGAGAACCCATGCTGTTAATCGGTGTCAAAAAGAAACCAAACACAGGGAAGACCAGACTGAATAATGCCAAGGCCAGACCAGCGTTATAACCATTCAAATCTGGCGTGATGCCCAGGCTTAGATAGAACCAAGCCTTGGTTGAAATCCAACCCAATAAGGCGAGCACTAAAAAGCTCAAAGCAAATGACTGAATCAAGCGCTTACGAATGTGTTGGCGTTTGAAGTGTCCTAATTCGTGAGCCAAGACTGCTTCGATTTCTTGTGGATTCAAGCGCTCGATCAAGGTGTCAAAAAACACGATTCGTTTCGCTTTGCCCATGCCCGTGAAATAAGCATTGCCATGAGCACTGCGCTTGCTGCCGTCCATGATGAAAAGACCTTGGCTGGTGAAGTCACAGCGCTTGAGTAAGCCCTCGATACGTTCTTTTAAAGGACCATCTTCGAGAGGTTTAAATTTATTGAATAAAGGCGCAATGAAGGTAGGGAATAACCACAGCAATAATGCATTGAAGCCTACCCACACAAACCAAGTCCAAACCCACCAATACTGTCCGGCTTCAGTCATCAGCATCAGAACCACCCATAGCAGTGGCAGACCGATGGCAAGACCTAACAAAATGCCTTTGAACATATCTGTAAAAAATAAGGCAGGCGTCATTCTGTTGAAGCCAAATTTCTCTTCAATGCCAAACTGACGATGCCAGGAAAAAGGTAAATCAATGATGCCGGTGATCAAGCTGATGGAGACCAGTAATGCGATTTGTTGTGGAACGCCAGGCCCCAATAAATCCAAGGTGAAGTTATGCAGAAGTTGTAGACCGCCCAACAAGGTGAAGCCAATCAAAATAGCCACTGATAAAGCGATCTCGAATAAACCAAGACGTAATTTGGTCATGGTGTAGTCGGCTGCTTTGCGGTGATCGGTGAGTGTTACTTTGCTGGCAAATTCTGCGGGAACTTCATCGCGATGCAAAGCAATGTGCCGCATATGGCGCGAAGCCAAATAGTAACGAGTTGCAACACTGAGGACTAGGCCCAAAAGAAAGATCAGAGTGAATGTCATGAGTTCGCTAAAAATGTTGAGAATCTGATTGAAGATCCTAAATAATGAAGCTATTTTTACACAAAACGACGTCAGCGAATAAAGGACCTACCTGGATAGCAGGCATTAGAAACTGGCCGCTACACCAATTGAAGTACCTTTGACATTTTGACCAAATTGAAACCTGAACATAAAGCGAATTCTGGTCAGAATCGGGTCCGATGCTCGGCGGTCTAATTCAATCCCTGTGCCCACCGATGTGAGTGAGTTAAAACCCAGGGATCCGCGCATATCACCCAAAAATTGGGTGTGAGCCAGTTCAAGAACATGGCGAACTGGTATTTCTAAAATTCTCAAAGACGTTGGGGTTCGACTGCGCCCCCATAAACTCATACTTTGCGAATCTGAATGACCTTTCACTGCCGCTGAGCTATCAAAGCTATTTAGCGGAATGTAGGTATAGCGAGCTTCAAAATCAATTTCTCGTTCTGGTTTGTAGTTCTCATAATCCAGCATCAAAGAGCCACCAGCACCATACACATTCAAGCGACCTCGATTCAAAAAATCAAGATTTTTCCCGGTGCGATCTTCTAGTGCGCGATTAAAGATGGATGCATCACTTTCTAGGTGACCCAGGGTGATGTTGAATATCGGACGAAAACGCAATTCCTTGGTGATATTGAAGTCCCACCCAATGCCGCCTGTTCCTGAAATGCTGTTCCAGCGAACTGGGAGGACGGTTGGCGAATCAGCGTTTCCGGCGCTAAAGGATGGATCGTAGCGATTGATTGCCACAGTTCCTTCTAGGTAAAGCGGGACATCTTCACTGATTCTGTCGCCACCACCAAAAGAAATCATTTTTAAGGCAGGATTATTGGTGGATTTATCAGTGATGGACAAAGAGCCTGTGGTGACATCGGGAGTCAAGGAGTAGCCCATGATCAACATCATGGAGTTGGCTTTCCTTTGTAAATCTTCTGTGAAGCTCAAAGTTGTTTGAGCGCTCGCCAGGCATGCATGAGCTGCCCCACAGATGATGAGGGCTTTGAAGCTGGCAAGGATCAGGTTGTGATGGCGCAAAGTCATTATGTGAAGTAACAATCAGTCATGCTCGTGATGAAGTATTTTAACTTCGGGCAATTCAATCAC
>CALMBU010000060.1 GCA_937863045.1 uncultured Polynucleobacter sp.
AATTTGATTGAGCAAGGTCAAAGGAATCACCATGGTCACACCATCTTTGGGACTACCCGGCTCAAAGTGATAACTGAGTTGCAACTCGGTACCTGCCATCTTGATGGTTTTAGGGTAGCGATCCAAGGTCACCCCAGCAGCCTCATGCCTCATCAAATCAGATTTATCTAATTTAAGAGATAAGCTGTTTTTAGGATCTTCTTTCAGCCACGCTTCAAGACTTGCTTTACAGAAGACATTCTCTGGAAGTTGCTGGTCATAGAAGGCAAATAGCAACTGATCATCCACCAAGACATCTTGACGACGAGAGCGGTGTTCGAGAGCTTCAATTTGTTTGACAAGACTTAAGTTATGCCAAAAGAATCCGCCGATAGCCCCACCAGCCCCACCTTGCTTTTGTGCTTGAGCAGCTTCGGTTTGACCAAATAAATCAGCTTCTACCAAAGCTCTTTGAATAAATATATGACGGGCCTCTAATGGGTCCTTCGGTGAGAAACGTATTTTTCTACCGTGATAGATTGGTAAGCCATAAAGCGTGCCTCGCTCATGGGCCATGACTTCACCCTGGCGAGCATCCCAAAATGGATCACTCCACGAACGAATGATGCGATGACTGGCGACTTTTTCTACCCACTGCGGTTCAATCTTGGCAATCGTTCTGGCAAAGAGTCGACTGGTCTCAACCAGCTCTGAAGCCAAGATCCACGCCCCCGCCTTTTTGCCAATCGTTGAACCTGGCCAAATGTTAAGTTTGATCCCCCGAGCACCCTCGTAGATGCCTGGTCCATGTTTTTCATCATCGGCTTTTTTAGCAATATTGCCAAGTAAGCCTGTTAGCAAAGAAAGGTGAATCTGTTCAAAAGTTGCAGGCGTTTGGTTTTCTTTCCAGCCTTGCTCAATCAATAAACGGTGAAGCTGTCCGTGGATATCACGCCACTCACGCATTCTTCTGGGGGAGATGAAGTGAGCCTTGCACAGATTTTCTAATTGACGATTGCTTTGCTTATTAACCAGCGCTTGCTGATACCAATCCCACAATTTAACGAATGATAAAAACTCAGATCTGTCGTCGGCAAAGACCTTATGGGCTGTATCTGCTGCCTGGGCATACTCCATGGGGCGATCTCTTGGATCTTGCGTGGCCATGGCAGTAGCAATGATCAATACCTCCCTGAGTGCTTGATGCTCTTTTGCAGCTAAGAGCATGCGCCCGACCCTTGGGTCTAGTGGCAAGGCTGCTAATTGCTTGCCAATGGGTGTCAGTGCGCCCTGCCTTGGGCCATCAGACTCCATGGCACCCAACTCTTCCAATAGCTGAACACCATCGGCGATGGCTCGACCCAAAGGCGCCTCAAGAAATGGGAACTCTTGGATTTTGGGAAGTTTTAAGGCGCGCATCCGAAGAATCACAGCGGCCAGTGAACTTCTTAGGATTTCTGGGTCGGTGAATTTTGGACGGGCATTGAAGTCAGCCTCGTCATACAAACGCACACATATGCCATCTGAAACACGCCCGCATCGACCAGCCCGTTGATTGGCCGCCGCTTGAGAAATCGGCTCTACCTGGAGTTGCTCCACCTTGTTGCGATAGGAGTAGCGCTTGACCCTGGCCAAGCCGGCATCAATCACAAAACGAATTCCTGGCACAGTCAAGGATGTTTCAGCAACGTTGGTGGCCAAAACAATGCGACGGCCACCCTCACCCTGGAACACCCTTTCTTGCTCAGCCACAGATTGTCTAGCGAACAAACTCAGAACATCCGGGCGAAAGCGTTGGTTCAGGACGTGGTCCTTACGTATGGCTTCAGCACAGTCTCTGATTTCGCGTTCTCCTGGCAGGAACACCAAAATATCGCCTGCTGAATGAGGTCCATCACGCCATAGGTCCGAGATGGCATCTAAAACCGCATCAGGGATTTCTTTCGCTTCTTTTTTACCTTGCTCTAGCAAAGGTTTGTAACGCAGTTCAACTGGATAAAGGCGGCCACTGACCTCGATCACGGGCGCTGGGTGCTCTTTTGAGCCGAAATGCTCTGCAAAACGCTGGGCATCAATCGTCGCTGAAGTAACAATCACCTTCAAATCTGGGCGCTTGGGCAATAACTGCCTTAAATAGCCCAAGAGAAAATCAATGTTCAGGCTGCGCTCATGAGCCTCGTCAATGATGATGGTGTCGTAAGCCTTTAAAAGTGGGTCGCGCTGAGTTTCGGCCAATAAAATGCCATCAGTCATTAGCTTAACTGAGGCGGTTGCGGACGTTTTATCTGCAAATCGGACCTGGTAGCCCACATCCTCTCCAATGGGGCTACCCAGCTCCTGAGCAATTCTTTTGGCTGTTGAGGTGGCTGCAATCCTTCGTGGCTGGGTGTGACCAATCAACTGACCCGTGCCATTGGCACGCCCTCGCCCCATGGCCAAACAGATCTTGGGCAACTGCGTGGTCTTGCCAGAACCGGTTTCTCCGCACACAATGATGACCTGGTTCTGCTCTAGCGCATGAGTGATTTTCTCCCTCTGCCCAGAGACAGGTAAGCTTTCGGGAAACTCAATTTTTAAAAGTTTGGTTATTTTTTCTGGTTGCACCCTATAATTTTCCACTATGCCTACAAATCAAGTACAAAATAATTTTCCTTTCGTTGCGTGGCTACGCGATGTGGCTCCCTACATCCATAGTTTTCGTGGCAAAACCTTTGTCATCGGCTTTGCTGGTGAATTGGTTCAAAAAGGTGGATTAGAGGCCTTGATCCAGGATGTGGCCATGCTTCATGCCATGGGCATGAGGATTGTTTTGGTCCACGGCTCACGCCCCCAGGTACAAGAACAGCTTGATTTAAGAAAAGTGACCAGTCGTTATGGCACAGGTGCCATGAGTGGTTACAGGATCACCGATCCTGCAGCCTTGGAATGCGCCAAAGAAGCTTCTGGTGAACTGCGCCTCGATATTGAGGCAGCATTTAGCCAAGGTTTACCAAATACCCCGATGGCCGGCTCACGTATTTCTGTGATTTCTGGCAACTTCATCATTGCTAGACCCGTGGGCATTGTGGATGGTGTTGATTTCATGCACACAGGATTGGTGCGCAAAGTCGACTCTGAATCCATTGCCCACTCTTTGGTGAATAACAAAATTGTTTTGATGTCTCCTCTTGGATTCTCTCCAACAGGTCAGGCCTTCAACATTGCCTATGAAGATGTGGCCACAGCCACTGCGATGGCCGTGAAAGCTGATAAGTTGATTTTCTTGACTGAATACAACGGCATCACCGATCTTGATGGTGAACTCATCAAAGAATTCTCATTGCGTCAACTAGAAGATCACATCAGTGGCTTAACTTTGGCTGATGCAGATCTGAAGGTGCTATTACAAAACGCCATTCGTGCGATCAAGTCTGGTGTGAGTCGTGTGCACTTATTGCCGCATGATCGTGATGGAGCCTTGCTTGAAGAGTTATTCACGCACGACGGCATCAGCACGATGATTGCAGCATCTGACATTGAACATTTGCGTGAAGCCAATTTGGACGACGTCGGTGGTATTTTGCAATTGATTGAGCCGCTAGAGGACGAAGGTATTTTGGTGGCGCGTGGTCGTGACACCATCGAGCGTGACATCACTCACTTCTCAGTGATTGAACATGACCGTGTTCTATTCGGCTGCGCAGCACTCTTCCCCTACTCAAATGGCTTAGGTGAACTATCTTGTTTAGCAGTAGATCCTCAAGCTCAAGAATCAGGGGATGGAGAGAGATTGCTCAAACGCATCGAGGCCAGAGCCAAAGCGTCAGGACTGAAAAAACTATTCGTTTTAACAACCAGAGCCGAGCATTGGTTCTTAAAGCGTGGCTTTATAAGAGCCAGCGTGGATGATCTCCCAGCAGAGCGCAAAGAGCTCTATAACTGGGAACGTAAATCAATGGTCTTGATTAAAAACATTTGATACAAATAATTTATTAGTTAAAGAGGTAAAAGATGGCTCGCATGATTCATTGCATTAAGTTAAACAAAGAAGCCGAAGGTTTGGATTTCGCACCATTGCCTGGTGATCTAGGTAAAAAATTATGGCAAGAGGTTTCTAAAGAAGCTTGGGCTGGTTGGTTGAAGCATCAAACCATGTTGATCAATGAAAATAGACTCAATATGGCAGATACCCGTGCTCGCCAATATTTACTCAAGCAAGTTGAGAAATACTTTTATGGTGATGGCGCTGATGGTGTCCAAGGTTACGTTCCAGAAAATAAATGATTTTCTGAAAATCCTACCAATAAAAAAGGACGCATCAGCGTCCTTTTTTATTGATGCACTTCCGTCATCAATACATCAACAATTAATAAGTCTGACGACGCACGCCAGCAGCTTCACCAATCAAAAGAACATTGGCCTTTCTTCTGGCAAACAAGCCATTGCACACAACACCAGGTATTTGATTGATTTGTGACTCAAGACCCACAGGGTCTTTGATTGATAGACCAGCCACATCCAAAATCCACCCTTGGTTATCAGTGACATAGACTGAATCAGCGCCCTTCACTTTTCTGAGCGTTACCACCCCACCTAATTTTTCTAACTCCCGAGCCACTTGAGCATGAGCCATTGGAATGATTTCTACAGGCAATGGAAACTTACCCATCATGTCCACTTGCTTACTACCATCACAAATACAAATGAATGATTGAGCTAATTGCGCCACGATTTTTTCACGGGTCAAGGCGCCACCACCACCTTTGAGCATGTGCCCCTGAGGATCAATCTCATCAGCACCATCGACGTACATTGGTAGACTTTGAACAGAATTACTATCCAAGACCTTAAAGCCGTGCTTTTCTAAGCGTTCAGTACTAGCCTGAGAGCTTGAGACCACCCCGGCAAAATGAGATCGATGTGGAGCAATGGCATCAATGAATAAATTGGCAGTAGACCCGGTGCCAACCCCTAAAATACCGCCTGGAGCCATATTTTTTAGGACTTCATCCTTGGCGGCTTCAGCCACCATTGCTTTGAGTTGATCTTGGGTATACATGACAACCTGTTTAGGTGATTAATAGAGTTAATTTACAGCATTATTTGAGAAGCATTCTAAAATGAACGTCATGAGCACATTACTTGAACAATTAAAACAATACACGACCGTGGTTGCCGATACCGGTGACTTTGAGCGCATGCAGGCATTTTTGCCGCAAGACGCCACCACCAATCCATCACTGATCCTAAAAGCCGCCCAACTTCCAAGCTATCAATCATTGATTGCTGATGTCAAAGCCAAAAATGTGGGTAAACCAGTGGATCAAGTGATTGATGCCTTGCTGGTGGCTTTTGGTATTGAGATTTTAAAAATTGTTCCGGGCCGAGTTTCCACCGAGGTGGATGCGCGTTTATCGTTTGATACAGCAGGCACGATTAAAAAGGCGAGAGAAATCATCGCCGCATATGAAGCTAAAGGTATTTCTAAAAAGCGTGTATTGATCAAAATAGCCAGTACTTGGGAGGGCATACAAGCAGCGAAGACTCTTCAAGCTGAGGGCATTGCCTGCAATATGACCCTCTTGTTCAGTTTGATTCAGGCAGTTGCTTGTGCCGACGCCAAAGCTCAATTGATTTCCCCATTTGTTGGGCGCATCACTGATTGGCACAAAAAATCTTTAGGTGCGCAGTGGCAAGATGAAGTTCATGGAGGCGCGAATGATCCTGGCGTTGTTTCTGTGAAGAACATCTATAACTACTACAAGAGCTTTGACATTTCAACCGAGGTGATGGGGGCCAGCTTTAGAAATATTGGCCAAATCACTCATTTGGCCGGTTGTGATTTATTGACCATCAGCCCAGAACTGCTCGCTGAGTTGCAAGCCAACTCTGCAGCACTGACTCCCGCATTGACTGTGAAAGGTGCTCAGGCTGTTAAATTGACCCTCATCAAGGCTGATGAAATTTCCTTCCGCTATCAGTTGAATCAGGATGCCATGGCCACTGAAAAACTCTCGGAAGGTATTCGTTTGTTCTGTGCTGATATTGAAAAGCTAGAAAAGGTACTGGCCTAGAAGGCTTACCCTGAGAAGGTCAACCTGCTTTAGCAATTCTCTGTCTTCTGGCTTCATACAGAGCGACACCACTGGCAACAGAAACATTCAAGCTTTCAACGCCACCCATCATTGGTATCTTGACCAGCTCATCACAGGTTTCTCTGGTCAGCCTTCGCATGCCTTCACCTTCAGCGCCCATCACTAAAGCGATTGGGCCGGTGTAGTCCATGTCATAAATTGTTTTTTCAGTTTGATCATCGGTTCCGATGAGCCAAACGCCAGCCTCTTGAAGCTCACGCATGGTTCTGGCTAAATTGGTGACAGCGATCAAAGGCATCGTTTCAGCAGCACCACTGGCTACTTTGCTGACTGTGGCGTTCAAATGTGCGGAGCGATCTTTAGGCACGATCACAGCATCAACACCTGCACCATCTGC
>CALMBU010000061.1 GCA_937863045.1 uncultured Polynucleobacter sp.
TATCAAAACGTTTTAGCGCTTTTAGGTATTGAGCAAAGCTTCTTATCAACCACTGCTGGGCATGCTTGATGTCACAAACAATCCTGGCTTTTGATTTTGGTGAAAAGCGCATTGGTGTGGCTGTGGGTAATACCATCACTAAAACAGCGGAACCGTTGAGAGTTATTCAAGAAAAAAACCAACAAGATAAATTTCAAGCAATAGAGCGACTCATAACAGAATGGCAGCCACAATCATTGGTGGTGGGTTTGCCCTCCCATCCAGACGGTGCAGAGCATGAGATGACTCAAAAAGCCAAACGCTTTGGTAATCAACTCAAAGGTAGATTCCAGAAGGAAGTAGTTTGGGTTGATGAGCGCTACACCTCTGTATCCGTAGATGGAGGTAACGATGCCTTGGCAGCCCAACTCATCTTGCAGCAGTATTTAGATCATCTATGAACTGGCATGACCAAAATAGAGCATCAGAGTAAGATACTTGTATTAAATTTAATCAATAGGTTTGATTGTTAAATTGAGTCTATTGATAGTTAACTTTGAATGAAAGCTTATGTCATCCATTCCTAACGCAGAAGACCTTTACCAAATTCTTTTAAAACAATTAAAAGAACAGCAGGCCATCAACCCTGATTTTCAATTGGCTGGTTTGGCCAGTGGCGGCGCCTGGATTGCTGAGCGCTTGGCTAAAGATCTTCAACTACCAAACCATGGCGTTATCAATGTTTCATTCCACCGTGATGATTACTCAGAGAAGGGTATTAAAGCCCTGAACAGTTCAGAGGGGATGTCTACCAAGCTTCCTTTTGATGTGGAAGGTGCTCACATCATCTTGGTCGACGATATTTTGGACACCGGCAGAACAGTTCGTGCTGCTTTGAATGAGTTATTTGATTATGGTCGCCCAGCTAAAGTTGATTTAGCCGTCTTGGCTGATCGCCACAGAAGACAGTTGCCGGTTGATGCGACTTTCAAGGGGGCTAAAGTTAAATTGGCTGATGACCAGATCTTGGTCCTAGAAC
>CALMBU010000062.1 GCA_937863045.1 uncultured Polynucleobacter sp.
CATTTTCTTAAACGAGGGCTTGTGCCTTGAAACAAGAAGCACACGAGACTTTTTTGAAAAACCTCAAACAGAGCAAGCGAAAAAGTTTATTGCCAGAGAATTGGGTTGGAAGTAATTAAACCAAATGAAGTAGATATAAAAAATGCCGCATCAGCGGCATTTTTTAATTCAGACTACTTTTCCAGTCATACAAGAATGGATGCCTATCTTTAGACCAAATCTTCAAGAAATGAAGCCAAAGTCTCTGCAGGCAAAGATTCAACGTGTGATGGGTACTCTTTGTGATCGCAACCCACCTTCAATTGAGCTCCAGCCTTCAATGATTTGATCATGTCTTGAGTCAATTCAAATCTCAAGAAGTGAACAGATGAAGTTTTGTCAGCAGTTGTGCGGTCCAAATCTTCATTGGCAATCGCGTAAACACGAGGCTGACCTTCAACTTCAACAAAAACACGGTGCTCAATACCGATTAACTTAGACAAGGCAATCTTACGATCAGCTTCGTTCACGTACTCTAGCTTCATGGTCACTTTGAAGTTGGTACCATCCGGAACCAATGCATTGTAAGTGTCCATTTCATCTTGAATACCTTCATCTTCGAAGATTTTCTCAACGCGCAGCATCTCTTGGATTTGATATTGCATCAAATACTTGTTCTCAAAAATCATATTGAGATGCTCACCCAAAATCACTGTTCTTTTCTTACGCTCAGCAATTGCCTTAAGACGCATTTCAGGGCGTGCTTTGTAATACGCTTCTAGCGATAGTAAATCTTCACGCTTGATCTTACCCATTGTCATCTCCATCTAAAACTCCTAACGATTCAATTAAAGGCCGTATGCCTTAGCTAAAAGAGAAATTGGATGAGCCATTTGTGACTTCTTCATCCCGCCCTCTTCCATACCTTGTTCGATGTGGTGTCCAGCTAGCTGGCAATCTGAGCTGATGAAATCAGGTTCAGTGCTGGCCATGTTTTTAAACACTGGCTTTCCAATCTTCATAGCAGTTTTGTGGAACTCTTTCTTCACACCCCAAGTACCCGCATGTCCTGAGCAACGCTCAACCACATTCACTTCTGTACCAGGAATCATTTGTAGAGTTTCTAGTGTTTTCTTACCAACGTTTTGTACACGCAAGTGACAAGGTACGTGGTAACTCACTTTACCCAACTCAACTTTGAAATTATTCTTCAGCAAACCATCTTTGTTGCGTGCCACGAGGTACTCAAACGGGTCCCACATCGCTTCCTTGACCAACTGAACATCAGCTTCGTCAGGGAACATCAATGGCAACTCTTGTTTGAACATCAATGTGCATGATGGAATTGGGGTCACAATCGCATAACCCTCTTTTGCCAATTTAGCCAATTGTGGAATGTTGATGTCTTTGTTTTTAGCAACAGACTCCAAATCACCCATCTCTAACTTAGGCATACCGCAACAAGCATCTTTTTCAACCAACTTATAAGGAATCTCGTTATGGGCCAATATCTTTAACAAGTCTTGACCAATGCCTGGTTCGTTGTAATTGATAAAGCATGTTGAATACACCGCAACCTTGCCAGGCGTCTTATCGCCAGCTTTTACAGGCCATGCTGCAGATTCTTTAGCGACTTGCTTGAATGTTTGTGGCGCGTACTCAGGGATCCACGCATCTTTATCAACACCTAAAGTTGCTTCCATCACAGAACGCATCACTTTTGTACTATTCACTGCATTCACAGCTTTGGTC
>CALMBU010000063.1 GCA_937863045.1 uncultured Polynucleobacter sp.
CTTTTTCTTTGATTCAACTCAAAAATCAGAGCTTTCTGACAACAATGTAGTCCCAGTTGATGGGTATCATCTGAGATGATGGTTCCCCATTAACAAAGGATTGAATGAATGAATAATAAGTACCTTATGACACCAAAGAAAAATACTTCAATGAATAAACAAAATGGTTTTACCTTGATTGAGCTGATGGTGGTGATTGCCATCATCGGTATCTTGGCAGCAATTGCTGTGCCTAAGTATCAAGACTACATAGCTAAGACCCGTGTGACCGAGGGCTTAAGTTTGGCAGCGGGCGCTAAGTTAGCTGTGACTGAAGCCTACTCTAGTAAAGGTGCTACAGACATGTCAGTGGCAACAGATTCAACGTTCAAGGGCTCTGTGACCAATAGCATTAAAGATATCAAAATTGAAACCAATGGTTCTATTGTGGTCACTTACCAAAACAGTGTTGCTCCAGACGGCGCAAACGTTTTGAGCATCATTCCAGTGAACGATGCGAGCTCTAATGCAGTTGTGGCATTGGATTTAAGTCTGAAAGGCGAACAACCGTGGGCAGGTATTTGGTCATGTAAATCGCCTGCAACAACCCTAGCTGCAAAACTTCTACCAAGTGATTGCAAGTAAGAGCTAAAAAGCAATTAATCAATCAGAGTTGCAAAAGAAAAGGCGAAGAAATCTTCGCCTTTTTTATTTGGTGAAAAGAAATCTACTCAAGAGACTTCTAACAAGAGATGTCAGACTTTACTTCTCTGCCACCCATGTTCCTGACTTGCCGCCACTCTTCTCAAGCAGTTTTACTTCTCTGATCACCATGCCGCGGTCAACTGCTTTGCACATGTCATAAATAGTGAGTAAGCCAATTTGAACGCCGGTCAAAGCTTCGATTTCAACACCGGTTTGACCGATGTTTTCTGTGGTAACGGTGCAGTGGATGGTCGAATTAGATTCGTCGGGAGTGAATTCAACCGCGACCCTGGTAAGTGCGATAGGATGGCACAAAGGAATCAAATCAGGACTCTTTTTGGTGGCTTGGATGGCCGCAATTCTGGCGATGCCAATCACATCCCCTTTTTTGTGGCTTCCAGACATGACCATATCGAAAGTACTTTTTTGCATTTGTATACTGCCAGTAGCAGTTGCAATTCGGTGAGTGTGAGCCTTTTGGCCCACATCTACCATGTGGGCTTGGCCAGTTTCGTCAAAATGTGTCAGTTTGTTCATGCGGTATTTGTACCATAATTAGGGATATGAATCGTAAAAAGAATCAAGTTGCGCAGAAATTAATCGCGGGTTCCCTCGCTTTCATTTTCTATCCAAGCTGTTTATTGGCTCATGTCGATACCAATCGACTGGCGCGGGAGAATATTGACCGTAGCATGCAGTCTCCCAGATCTGCCTCAGAATTTGCACCCCCTAGCAAGAGAATGCAGCAACCTCAATTGGTCTTACCTGATTTAGGAGATTCATCGAGCGAAGCCTTATCCCCCATTGATGAAAAATTATTGGGTGAGCGCATCATGCGCGATATTCGCCGAGATCCAGATTATGCAAAAGATGCGGTTCTCTATGACTACCTGAACACGATTGGTCAGCATTTAATTGAGACGGCTAGAAGGCAAGGCGTTGCTGGCCTTGAAGGTCGCGGAAGCTTTGCGATCAGTTTTGAGCTATTTGGTGTGCGGGATAAAAGTATCAACGCTTTTGCTTTGCCAGGTGGCTTTATTGGTGTGCATACTGGTTTGATTGTTGCTGCAGAGACAGAGTCTGAATTAGCCTCAGTACTGGGTCATGAGATCGGACACGTGACCCAGAAACACATTGCTCGCAGATTCAGTCAGCAAGGCGCTAATTCGATGATTGCTTTGGCTTCAATCATTTTGGCAGCAGTTGCGGCTAGTCGTAATCCAAATGCGGCCCAAGGTCTCGCAGTTGGTGGTCAAGCCTTGGCAATACAGAACCAGTTGGCATATTCAAGAGATGCTGAGCGAGAAGCTGACCGAGTGGGTTTTCAGATTCTTCAGGCGGGTGGTTTTGATGTGCAGGGCATGCCAGATTTTTTCCAAAGAATGCAAAGAGCCAATAGCATCATGGAAAGCGGCGTTCCTGGTTATGTGCGTACCCACCCACTGACAACTGATCGTATTGCTGATATGCAAGATCGAGCGCGCGGCCTGAGTCGACCAAAGGTTAATTCATCGATAGAGTTTTATTTGTTAAAAGCCAGATCGAGATTGATACAAACCACCAGTTCAAGCAACTATCCAGAGCTCAAACAATTTTATGAAAGCCTCGCCAGAAAGCCCGAGCCCATCAAGCAGTTGGAAGGTAATTACGGTCTCGCCTTACTAAATCTAAAGCAACAAAAAATAACAGACGCCGAATCATATTTGCAGAAAAGCAGGGCTTTGATGCAAACAGTTGTTGCACAGGGGTCGCCCGTGCAACGCTCAAGCCTTTCTTTAGAGACAACCGCGATTGATATTTTGTTTGCCAAAGGACAGCACACAGAAGGCCTCAAGCAACTTGCTCAAATCAAGGCGACCCATCCTCAATCAAGATCTTTGAATATTTTGACTGTAGAAGGCCAGTTAAAAACTCGCCAGTTTGATCAAGCCATCACTTGGCTTAAAAATCAAACAAGGGTGCAGCCGGAGAATTCAATCTGGTGGGATTGGTTGGCCAAAGCTTATTCACAATCAGGTAAAAAAGCTCTTGCACATGCAGCCTTGGCAGAAAAGTATGTCGCCGATGGTGCCTGGGTTGCTGGAATTGAGCAAATGCGTCTAGCTAAGCTTGCAGGAGATGCTGATTTTTATCAGTCTTCAGAAATTGATGCGCGCGCCAGACAAATCCAAGACCTGTACCGTCAAGAACTTAATCAACAAAAACAAAAATAGTTTTTAAAGTGATTTGATCAGTGAAAGCCGTGAATCGTGCTTGGTAACTGAATGTGTTCTTCTTGAGCGGGGCTTGTGTGAATGTGGGCGATTCTCCAACCCATCGGACCTTGAACCAAAATGTAGGTGAAGTTCAAGAAAAACTCTGGCTCAATTTGCTCAGCCTCTAAACGCACAGCTTCGGTTGAGTCAAAGAAGGATATGCCAATGCCTGTGTGACCAATCACTTGAATTGGATCTAGCCACAGAAAGTGATCTTCAAGTATTTTCTTCAATCCTTCGCGAAGCTCAGCATGACCATTTAAGCGTTTGCCACCTGGTAGGATGCAAGTGATTGAATCTTCATCCATCCACAAATCAATGGATCCATCCAAATCATTACGATGCAATGATTCACGCCATGCTTCGATGACTTCTTCTGGCATTTGAAATAATCTGGCTTGACTTGGCATGGTATTTTTAATGAGTTAGTTGATTGACAGAGTTTAGGACGTCTTTCACTTCTATGTCCACTAAACATTTCAAGTGACCTAAAGGGCAGGTTCTCTTGAAGCAAGGGCTGCATTCAAGGTGCAGCCAATGAATTGAAGCAAGCTTGGACAGCGGCGGCGTATGCCTTGGATCGCTGGAACCAAAAATGGCGACCTGAGGGCGTCTGAATGCAGCAGCGATGTGCATCAAACCAGAATCATTGCTGATAACGGCTGTGGCATTGCTGATCGCCGCCATCGCATCCTCAAGACTCGTTTGACCACACCAATTGATCACCTTGTCTGGGTGGCTGCTCATTCTTGCAATATCACTGCCAATCGAAAACTCTTTCTTGCTGCCCAAAATAAGAACCAAAGAGTTTCCTTTTGTTTCAATGATATTTTTGGCCAATTGACCAAAGTGTTCGATCGGCCATTGTTTGGCGGGTCCATACTCAGCACCAGGACATAAAACATAAAGATCTTGATGTGCCTGAATTTTTTGAAGTGCTTGCTGACTGTCGGTGATCATTGCGTCAGGCAGTGATAGATGTGGCTCTGGTACTTCTGAACAAGGAATGCCAGAAAGTGCAAAGTAATGACTCGACATCGGTGGGCGGTGTGAGCGCGATGGATTTTTATGCGCTGCGTTGATCAAGCCCCAACGCATCTCACCTTGGTAGCCAATTCTGTGAGGAATCTTGGCAAGCCAAGGAATCAGTGCTGATTTAAAGCTATTGGGTAAAACATAAGCGTGGGTGTAATCGCTCAAAGCCAATTGTTTGGCTAAAGCTTTACGTTCTTTCCACTGCAATGAGCCATGTTGAAAATCAGCGGTGATGATTTGATTAACAGCCGGTATTGCTTTCATGATGCTGGCCACCCATGGGGTAGCTAAAACATCAATCTGACTATTGGGATTATTTTTTTTAAGTTGAGATATCAGAGGTTCGGTCATCACTGCATCACCAATCCAATTGGGTGCAATGATGAGTATCTTCACCATCTTAGTGACCGTGCGGCTTTGTGCCAGGTATAAGCTCATACTCAGTGCCGCAGTATGGGCACTTAGCATGGCCAGTCGTTAACACATCTAAAAAGACGCGAGGATGCATGCTCCAAGCTGGAGAGTTATTGTTAGGGCAGTGAAGAGGCAAATCTTTTGTGCCATTAACTTTGATAACGCTTTGCTGACTCATGGTGACCTCGGTTTTCTTAAACCACCGTTAACCAGTGACGATATTTATCGCTCTTGCCGGCCACTGCATCAAAGAATATTTTTTGAATTTTCGTGGTGATTGGACCGCGTGTGCCGTCACCAATGATGCGATCATCTAGCTCACGAATCGGGGTCACTTCAGCAGCTGTACCAGTGAAGAAGGCTTCATCGCAGCAGTACATCTCATCACGTGTGATGCGCTTTTCTTTCACTTCAATACCAAGATCTTTGGCAATAGTGAAAATTGCATCACGAGTAATACCATCCAAACATGAGGCCAAATCAGGTGTGTAGATAACACCATCTCTAACGATGAACACGTTTTCTCCTGAACCTTCTGAAACATAGCCATCGGTATCTAGAAGTAGTGCCTCATCGTAACCTTGAGCAGTCACTTCTTGGTTGGCAAGAATTGAGTTGATGTAGTAACCAGAGGCTTTGGCTCTCACCAAAGAAACGTTCACATGATGTCTGGTGAATGAAGATACCTTGACGCGAATACCTTTATTCAAACCATCTTCACCCAAATAAGCACCCCATTCCCAAGCAGCAATGGCAGCATGAATTGAATTGCTTCTTGCAGAAATACCTAGTTTTTCAGAGCCAATCCAAACGATTGGACGAATGTAGCAAGATGACAATTTATTTTCTTTAACAACCTCAGTGATTGCTTTGGCAATCTGCTCTTCGGTGTAGTTCATCTGCATTTGAAAAATCTTCGCTGAATTGAATAAGCGACGTGTGTGCTCTTTCAAACGGAAGATAGCTGGACCAGCATCGGTCTTGTAGGCTCTGACCCCTTCAAAAACGCCCATGCCGTAATGAAGCGTGTGTGTTAACACGTGGATGTTTGCGTCTCTCCAAGGGACCATCTTGCCGTCCATCCAAATAAAGCCATCACGATTTGCCATTGACATGGTTTGTTTCCTAAATTCTGAGAAAAATGGGTTGAGGCGCCATTGTAAAACAGCCACAGGGAGATGGCTATGTCCTTTAAATCAAGGCTACTTATAATCTTTGCTTAATTCAAGGAAAAATTATGTTGGCTTGGTCTGCTGAGCAAAAGAAAACCATGCGTGATGGCAGTAAAACCATGTCAAAAGCTGGTTTTGCGATCTTCACTTGGGCTCTGGTGACCGGCATGGCCATGGCTGAATCAAGTCTGACGACCTGGCAAGCCATTGGTATGTCCTTCTTGGTTTATGCAGGATCTGCTCAATTAGCCGCTTTACCTTTGATTGCTGGTGACTTTCCACTGTGGACTATTTTTGTCACGGCCATCATTGTGAACTTGAGATTCATCATTTTTAGTGCTGGTATTCAGCCCTATTTCAAAAATAAAGCCTTTTGGAAAAGATCCGTTCTTGGCTACCTGAACGGTGATTTGAATTTTGCGCTGTTCATGTCTAGATTTCCAAAATATCAAAAAGACCCATCCCATTTACCGTTTTTCTTGGGCATGTCTTTAACGAATTGGTCTATCTGGCAGATAGGATCTTTGATGGGTATTTTCCTTGCTGGAGCAGTCCCAGACACTTGGGGTTTGGGCTTTGCTGGAACTTTGGCATTGATTGCCATTTTGCTGCCAATGCTCGATCACCTCTCAGCAAGGCTGGCAGCTTTATCTGCTTTATTGGTTGCCTTGTTAGCCAATGATTTGCCCTACAAGCTCAGCATTGTGTTGGCGGTGGTTGTGGCCATATTGGTTGGGATCATGTGTGATCGCTTCATCAAAAAAGAAAGGGGCGCCACTTGAGCTCTTTTGAAGTTTGGGCAGTGATCCTTGGCTTGACCGTGATTACATTCATCACCAGGGGCTTTTTCCTGTTGGTGGGTGAGCGCATGGAACTGTCTGAAACGCTGCAAAATGCTCTCAGGTATGCCCCTGCAGCCGCTTTGGTCGCCATCATTGGTCCTGAAATGTTTTTTGCTCAGGGTTCTAGTGAGCTGGAGATCAATTCACCCTATCTATGGGGTGGAATCTGCTCAATCCTTGCTTTTTGGCTCTCAAGAAGCATGCTTTTAACGATTATTCTGGGGATGGTGGCATTCACGGCCATTCGGCTTGTTTTGGCTTAAAAAAGACTCGGGATTGACTGTAAAAAGGTAAAATCTCACTTTCTTGTCTTTTGTCGAAAAATCGCTATGCCAGGCACATCAAAACTTCAATTTAATCGCCTTTCTACCTTGGCCGCCAATGGTCAACTTAAGGGCAAGCGGGTTTTCATCAGGGCTGATTTGAACGTACCGCAAGATGATGCAGGCAATATCACCGAAGACACACGAATCAGAGCATCGATTCCAGCCATCAAACTGGCTTTAGATGCAGGTGCGGCTGTGATGGTGACATCTCACTTGGGTCGTCCAACTGAAGGTGAGTTCAAACCTGAAGATACTTTGGCACCAGTTGCCGACAGAATTGCAGTATTAATGGAACGCAAAGTGCCATTGATCAGTCATTGGGTGGATGGTGGTTTTGAGATAAAGCCAGGCGACTTAGTACTTTTAGAGAATTGCCGTCTTAACAAAGGCGAAAAGAAAAACAATGATGAGTTGGCCGAAAAGATGGCCAGCTTGTGTGATGTGTATGTGAATGATGCATTTGGTACAGCGCATCGTGCCGAGGCCACAACGCATGGCATGGCTAAATTTGCACCTGTTGCATGTGCTGGTCCTTTGATGGCAGCTGAGCTTGATGCATTAGGTAAAGCATTGACTGATCCAAAGCGCCCATTGGTGGCGATTGTTGCTGGATCAAAAGTTTCAACAAAATTAACGATTCTTAAATCCCTCGCAGAAAAAGTAGATCAATTGATCGTGGGCGGCGGTATTGCTAATACCTTCATGTTGGCAGCGGGCTTGCCGATTGGTAGGTCTTTGGCTGAACCAGATTTGATCAACGAAGCAAAAGCCATCATTGACTTGATGGCCAAGCGTGGTGCGAGCGTGCCTATTCCTGTGGACGTGGTGGTTGCCAATGAGCTATCACCTTTAGCGCGCGCTAACAGAGTGGCATCTACCGATGTGCAGCCTGATGACATGATTTTGGATGTCGGTCCAAAAACATCGGCTGAGCTGACCAACATCATTGCGCACGCCGGGACAATTGTTTGGAATGGTCCAATCGGCGTTTTTGAGATTGACCAGTTTGGCGGCGGCACGAAGATGTTGGCCGCTGCGATTGCGCACTCACCAGCATTCTCAATCGCTGGTGGTGGTGATACCTTGGCAGCGATTGCCAAGTACGGTATTGAAAAACAAGTGGACTACATTTCTACTGGCGGCGGCGCTTTCTTAGAATTCTTAGAAGGTAAAACTTTGCCAGCCTTTGCTATCTTGTCAGAAAGAGCGGATAAATAATGCGTGCAACAAAAATTGTTGCGACCCTGGGTCCAGCATCAAGCAGTGCTGAAGTGCTAAAAAAACTAATGGAAGCGGGCGTTGATGTTGTCCGTTTGAATTTTTCCCACGGCACTGCCGCAGACCATCAAGCAAGAGCTCAACATGTTAGAGAAGTCTCTAAAGCGGCTGGTCGTGAAGTTGCGATCATGGCTGATTTGCAAGGGCCAAAAATCAGAGTTGGCAAATTTGAAAATAACAAAATTATTTTGAAGGCTGGTGAAAAATTCACGCTGGATGCTAACTGCACTTTGGGTGATCAAACCAAAGTAGGCCTTGATTATAAAAACCTACCCAATGATGTGAAAGTTGGTGATAAGTTATTACTCAACGACGGCTTATTGGTCATTCGGGTTGAAGGTGTTCAAGGTTCATGCATTCACACAATTGTTGAATTGGGTGGCGAGCTTTCAAATAACAAAGGCATCAATCGTGCGGGCGGCGGTTTAACTGCACCTGCATTGACTGATAAAGATAAAGAAGATCTAAAAACAGCCGTGGCTTTGGGCGCCGATTACATCGCGATCAGCTTTCCTAAAAATGCTGAAGACATGAAAATTGCTCGTGGTCTAGCTGATGCTGCTAGCAAAGAGTTTGGTCATAAAACAAAACTGATTGCAAAGATTGAACGTGCTGAAGCTGTGATGCCGGGTGTTTTGGAGGGTATCTTAGAGGTCAGCGATGGCATCATGGTTGCGCGCGGCGACTTGGCCGTTGAGGTTGGTAATGCGAGTGTTCCAGCGCTGCAAAAACGAATGATTCGTTTGGCCCGTGAAGCAAATAAGTTGGTCATCACTGCCACCCAAATGATGGAGTCAATGATTCAAAATCCAGTACCAACAAGAGCAGAAGTCAGCGATGTGGCCAATGCTGTTTTGGATGGTACGGATGCAGTGATGCTATCCGCAGAGACTGCATCAGGTCAGTACCCAATTGAAACTGTTTTGCAGATGGCCGCCATTTGCTTAGAAGCTGAAAAAACTGAGGTCCATCATTTAGACGCCGACTTCTTTGATCAGAAATTCACACGCATTGATCAATCAATTGCTTTTGGAGCTTTGTTCACTGCCTACCATCTCGGTGTGAAAGCAATTGCTGCCTTGACTGATTCTGGTTCAACTGCTTTGTGGATGAGTCGACATAAGATTCAGGTGCCTATTTTTGCGATGACCACCAAATTAGCCAGCCAGAGATCTATGGCGCTTTACAGAAACGTGCATCCCTTACATTTAGATACCAGCAATGACAGGGACACCGCCTTAGAGCAAGCAGAGGCAAGAATTAAAAAATTGGGTGTTGTTGCCGCCGGCGACGCAATTGTTTTAACTGTGGGTGAGCCGATGGGACAAGTTGGCGGAACAAACACCCTCAAGATTGTGAATGTGAAATAAATTTTAATTTAAGGAAATAGCAATGGCTCTCGTATCTTTGCGCCAATTATTGGACCACGCTGCTGAGAATGCTTACGGATTACCAGCATTCAATGTGAATAATCTTGAACAGGTGCAAGCCATCATGGCTGCCGCCGATGAAGTCAATGCACCGGTCATCATGCAAGCTTCTGCTGGCGCACGTAAATATGCCGGAGAAGCATTTTTACGCCATTTGATTGATGCTGCAGTTGAAGCATACCCACACATTCCGGTGGTGATGCATCAAGACCACGGTCAAAGCCCAGCTGTTTGTATGGCAGCGATTCGTTCAGGTTTTACATCTGTGATGATGGATGGCTCCTTGATGGCCGATGGTAAGTCTGTTGCCTCATATGAATACAACGTTGCTGTGTCTCAGGAGGTGGTGAAGTTTGCGCACTCTATTGGCGTGACCGTTGAAGCTGAGTTAGGCGTTCTAGGGTCTTTAGAAACCATGATGGGCGATAAAGAAGACGGTCATGGCGCTGAAGGCGCAATGACTCGTGAACAGTTGTTGACTGATGTTGAGCAGGCGGCCGATTTTGTGAAGCAAACTCAGTGTGATGCCTTGGCAATTGCAATTGGTACCAGTCATGGCGCTTATAAATTCACCAAAAAACCAACGGGTGATATTTTGGCGATTGATCGTATCAAAGAAATCAATCAACGCATTCCAAACACGCATCTTGTGATGCACGGTTCATCCAGCGTGCCGCAAGAGTTACTTGCAATCATCCGTGAGTTTGGTGGCGACATGAAAGAAACCTACGGTGTGCCTGTTGAAGAGATTCAGCAGGGTATCAAGCACGGCGTTAGAAAGATCAACATCGACACAGATATTCGTTTGGCGATGACTGCAGCGATTCGCAAGTATTTATTTGAAAACCCAGGCAAGTTTGATCCACGTGATTATTTGAAGCCGGCACGTGAAGCTGCTAAAGAGATTTGCAAGGCACGCTATTTGGCGTTTGGGTGTGAGGGTCAAGCAGGCAAGATCAAATCAATTCCTTTGGAACAAATGGCTGAGCGTTACAAGAGCGGTCAGTTGGCTCAATTAGTTAAATAAGGTATTCATGCAAGCTCTTTACGAATCTTCGATCAAATCATTACCGTTAATCTCAAAAGGCAAGGTAAGAGATATTTACGCCATTGGTGATGATCAACTGTTGATGGTGACCACTGATCGTTTGTCAGCATTTGATGTTGTCATGGGCGAGCCTATTCCAGGCAAAGGGATTGTTCTCAATGAAATGGCGAATTTTTGGTTTGGAAAGTTAAGCCACGTGATTCCCAATCATTTGACCGGTATTGATCCATGTTCAGTGGTGTCTGCCGATGAAGTGAGTCAAGTCAAGGGTCGCGCCATTGTGACCAAGCGTTTGAAGCCAATCATGGTTGAAGCAGTGGTGCGTGGTTATTTGTCTGGCAGTGGCTGGAAAGATTATCAAGAAACTGGCTCAATCTGCGGCATCAAACTACCTGCTGGATTAAAGAATGCGCAACAGTTACCAGAGCCAATATTCACGCCTGCTGCAAAAGCCGATGTGGGCGAGCATGATGAGAATATTTCTTATGCCGAGGTTGAAAAACGGATTGGTCAAGAGTTGGCAGCAAAAATCAAAGAGGTCAGTATTCGTTTGTATAAAGAAGCTTCTATTTATGCTGCGAGCAAGGGCATCATCATTGCCGATACAAAATTCGAATTTGGCCTAGACGAAAATAATGCCTTGGTTTTAATGGATGAAGTGTTGACTGCTGACTCCTCTCGCTTTTGGCCAGCAGCTTCATATCAAGTGGGTTCTAATCCGCCATCATTTGATAAGCAGTTTGTGCGTGACTGGTTAGAGACTGCAAAAATCAATGGCCAGCCATGGAACAAGTCTGCGCCTGCACCAAAGTTACCTGATGATGTGATTGAAAAAACAGCGGCTAAATACCGTGAAGCTTTAGCAACACTGACTGCTTAATTGCTCGACAAAAGCAAAAAGGAAAAAAGATGAGTCAAAAACCAATTGTTGGAATCTTGATGGGTTCAAATTCTGATTGGGACACCATGCAGAACGCAGCCCAAACGCTCACTGATTTTGGTGTTGCATTTGAAGCCAAGGTGGTTTCTGCACATCGCATGCCTGATGATATGTTTGCCTATGCTGAAACAGCTGCAGAGCGTGGCATCAAGGCAATCATTGCTGGTGCTGGCGGCGCCGCACACTTGCCCGGTATGTTGGCAGCAAAAACAATCGTACCTATTTTTGGTGTGCCAGTCGCTTCAAAGCATTTAAGTGGTGAAGATTCACTTTTATCAATCGTGCAAATGCCTAAAGGTATTCCTGTGGCAACCTTTGCCATTGGTGATGCAGGTGCAGCCAATGCTGCTTTGCATGTGATCGCCAATCTTGCGGTCAATGATCCTGCCTTAGCTAAAAAGTTAGAAGTATTCCGAGTTGCTCAAACTGAAAAAGCAAGGGCCATGAACTTACCAGGACATTCTTGATTTATGGCTGATCGTCAAAACCCAATTTTGCCGGGATCTTACTTAGGGATTCTTGGGGGTGGTCAGTTGGGTCGCATGTTCACTCACGCTGCCCAAGCCATGGGATACAAGGTATGCGTACTAGATCCTGATGCACACAGTCCTGCTGGGATTGTTGCAGACAAGCATATACAAGCAAGTTATACCGACAGCGCTGCGTTAAAAGAAATGGCGGCTATCTGCCAAGCAGCCAGTACTGAGTTTGAAAACGTGCCAGCCAAGGCACTGGACGAGCTTGAATCCTTGGGCGTGTTTGTTGCACCAAGAAGTGCTGGTGTTTCTATTGCGCAAGATCGAGTTGCAGAGAAAAAGTTTTTACTAACTTGGCAAAAAGAGGCTGGTATTGGCCCAGCACCTTATCAGGTGATTGAAAAGCAGGGTGACGCTGAATCAGTTTCCACGGATTTATTCCCAGGCATTTTAAAAACTGCCCGCATGGGTTATGACGGTAAGGGTCAGGTGACGGTCCATGATCATGATGAACTGATGAAGGCCTGGAATGGCTTTGGCCAAGTGGTGTGTGTTTTAGAAAAACGCATGGATTTGGCCTTTGAAGTATCAGCATTGGTGGCGCGAGGTCATGATGACGAAGTCGTTGCATATCCAGTTGCGCAAAACATCCATAAAAATGGCATTTTGCACACCACAACTGTCCCAGCGCCATCGATCAATCCAGCGCAAGAACAAAAAATTATCGACGCAGCCAAAGAAATCATTCGTCGTTTAGATTACGTCGGTGTTTTGTGCGTTGAGTTCTTTGTGCTCAAAAATGGTGAGATGGTTGCCAATGAAATTGCTCCTCGCCCTCATAACTCTGGACATTACACACAAAATGCATGTTTAACGAGTCAATTTGAGCAGCAAGTCAGAGCCATGGCTCGTTTGCCTTTAGGTAGTACTGAGTTGATTGGCCCAAGCATCATGCTCAATATCTTGGGTGATGAGTGGTTGGTCTCTGCAAAGCAAACGGAACCTTCTTGGGAAAAAATCCTTAAAACTCCTTCGGCAAAACTTCATCTTTACGGTAAGACTGAGCCTCGCATCGGACGCAAGATGGGACACATTAATTTTGTGGGCAAAACTTCATCGGCCGTTGAGTTAGTTTGCCAAGAGGCTATACAGGTTCTAAAAATTGCGCGCTGATCATGCCTGATTTAATCCAAAGGGCAGTTGATGTTCTTAAGGCTGGTGGTTTGGTGGCCATGCCTACTGAAACTGTGTATGGCCTAGCAGCAGATGCCAATAATGCTTCTGCAATCAATAAAATATTTACTAGTAAGGGTCGCCCCACTGGGCATCCATTGATCGTTCATATCGCGCAAGCTGAACTTGGTGTTGCCAATGACCATCAAGATAGTGCAACTGCATGGCGAGAAATCCTCAGTCAATGGTCAAGAGATGTTTCACCAGAAGCTTTGATTTTGGCTCATCAGTTTTGGCCAGGACCATTGACCATGATTCTTCCTAAAGCCAAAAATGTTTTATTAGAAGTTACGGGCGGACAAGAGACGGTAGGAGTTCGTTGTCCACAACATCCTATTGCGCAACAATTGTTAAAACAGTTCGGTGGTGGATTGGCTGCACCTTCTGCCAATCGTTTTGGCAGAATTTCTCCAACCACGGCAGAGCATGTGCGTGAAGAATTTCCAGGCGATGAAGTATTGATACTCGATGGTGGGGCCTGTGACGTGGGGATTGAATCAACCATTGTTGATTTGACTCGCCTTGATACACATGGCGCAGTCATCTTGCGACCAGGCGCCATCACGCAGGCAATGATCGATCAGGCACTTGAGAGATCAGATCGTGGGGCTCATGACAACGATGAAGTTAGAGCAACTATTCTGTCGACAATGCCAAAATCAAATTCGTCGGCACCAAGGGTATCAGGTAGTTTGAGTGCGCACTATGCACCAAAGACAAAATTAGTTTTATACGATGCCAAAGATACCGAGTCAGTCATTTCTGAAGTGAATAACAGCTCTGATCTAAAAAGAATTGCCTGGGTGCATTTCCCCAATGGATTGTCTGTTAAAGAGTCTGGCTTCGAGAAAGTATCAAAAGAATTACTTTTACCCCTTGAGTCAAAAGCATTGGCTCGAGCACTTTATGCAATGCTTAGGCAGTTAGATGCGCTGAACGTGGATTCTATTTACTTTGAGCAATTGCCCGATGGTATTGAGTGGGACGCTATCAGAGATAGATTAGGGCGCGCCTCAGTGGGCTCGGGCATGTGATTGTTGTGGGCCATCATCAAGAAGCCAAGTCATTAATGCATCATGTATGCCTCGCCCAGAGCCAGCATTGCGATGATTGATGAATGATGAGATTGCATAAACCTGACCTGTTTTACTGACAACATATCCTGAAATACTTCTGACATCCGCCAAAGATCCCGTTTTAATATAAGCACCATATTTTTTGATTGGCTTGGGGAACTGAGATAAGTTACTTTCAAAAACTTGTACATCAGCTTTTCTGGGAATGTATTGACGAAGCTTATCCATCAAGCGATGTTTCATCGTCCCATCGACGCCAGCAATTGGCAGAGATTCCGTGAAGTAATCTCTGGTAGAAGAATTTAAGCCGAGCAGCAATACTTGATTGAGATGTTTGGAACTGATTCTTTCGATGCGGGATAAGCCAGAACCATTTTCAATGACCAGTTCAGGCATATCTAGTTGATACTTTTTGAGCCATGATTTAACAACCATGTTTCCGTTGTTGGTGTTGCCGGGAGCGCCATTTTTTTCTATGGCAAGTGTGAGCAACACTTGTCTGGCCATCACGTTGTTTGAAAGCTTATTGATGTCTCTGACTGATTCATACAGGGGAATGCCAAAGTGTGTCACGATCGGCCGGAAAGATTCAGTTAGCTGACCATTTTTTATGACAGGCCTCTTGCCCCATGTGCCACCCAAATCTTCCCATGCAGCAATTAAACCTTGTGATAAAAATTGATCATTATCAGTAGCAACAATATTCCAATTGGCGGTAGAGCAAGCGCTGGGGTATTCGCCACTGAAGCTGGCAATCCAGCCTGATTTTTTTTCTGCTTTCAATGACATTTGGATGCCATCTCGCCAGTTTGTGCAGGGTCCATCCACAACCAATAAATTATTTTCTATGGATAAATTTGCCATCCGCGGTGTTTGCCTAATGACAACCAAGCGGTTTTCAAGATTTGGAAAAAACTGAAAACTAAAACTATTAAAGGCAAACAGAAGGGCATCCGGTGGCACACTGTAAGAGCGTGTTGGTTCACCATCAAAAAATGAAGACTCTTTGACTGATTTGTCGTAAGCGCTCCTGTCAAAAATCAAGTCTCCATGAATATTCTTGACACCACTTGACTTCAGGTTGGCTAAAAGTTTATTGATCTCTTCTGGAATTAGTTTTGGGTCACCGCTGCCTCTGATGAGTAAGTCCCCACGCAAAGTGCCTTTTGAGATTTGACCATTGGTAAATAGATCTGTTTTCCATCTGTATTGTGGGCCCAGCATTTCCATGGCGGCCAAGCTTGTGACAAGCTTCATTGTGGATGCTGGGTTCATGGCCAGGTTTTCCTGCCAATGAATCACATCATGAGAGTTAAAAGTCGCATGACCTTGCTGACTAGTGATTTTTGAGATAGATATTGCAATTGCATCTTTGGGTATAGCGCTTTTTTTGATAGCTGATTCAACAGAGGCAGGCAAAAAATCTTTCGCTAATAAGCCAAAGCTATGTGTGGCTAGAACAAAGCCCGTGAATATCAATAAATATCTCTTTAATAACATCCCTAAATCATATAGCGTAATGAGCACTTATGTATATATGGCTAATACTTGGTAATCATGTTTTTTAAGATTTTGTTTGATCGAATCAAAGCAATGCATAAATCATAGAAAAGAGGGCGATGCGGCATGGGTATTTTTACCTGGAATTGCTCGCAAAGTTTGGCCAGCCTTAAATCATTGCTCAGTTTGGCGCCACCGAGTAATTTATGAGCCATGCTTTTCAATTCAATTTCACTTAATACCCATTTCTGTTTGCCCAGGCATTGCAGTAAAAGATCCAAGGATTTTTCTTGATAATCTAAGATCTCACTGGCAATGATCTGCAGCATTGAAGATTGCGGGTCAGCAGCGTCCTTGAATGTCATCAAATATGATTTTTCAAGAGATAACTCTTGTTGCCAATCTTTCATAGATGCAGGCTTGATTAAAACAAAATCAAAAATATTATTAGGGTTCAATAGTCTATGAGCTCCATCAGTATGGGCTGTGATGCCAAAGATTTTGATCTTTGATCCATAGTGCTCATGAGCGGCTAAGGCTAATTGGTCGCCATTGATGATGGGCATGGTCAAGTCTGTGACCAAAACATCAAAAGAAGACTCACGAATGGTGTTTAAGGCCTCTTGGCTGCAAGCGCTTGAGTGAACGCAATAACCCATGTCTTTGAACTGAGCCTCTGTGATCAGTCTGCTTGGAGCGTGATCATCCACAATCATCACACTTTCGTGATGAGCAATCATAGGGGCAGCCCTCTCATAAGTTGTGGCGGTTTTTGTGTACTTAGGTTGCTCAATGGATCTTTTAAAAGAAAGGGTGAAGCTTGCTGAGGTGCCAAGCCCCTCATCAGAATCAATGTCTAATTTGCCGCCCATCATCTCAATGAGCTGTTTTGCGATGGTCAGCCCAAGCCCTGTACTAGCATGTGAGTGATCTGTCTCAAAATACTCATACTGTTCATAAGGTTGAAATATCCTGGCTATGTGAGCTTGGGGTATCCCTTTACCATCATCAGAAACTTCAAAATAGATGATTTGAGCAAAATGATCGTTTGCAAGAGTTCGAGTTGTGATTTGAACTTTTCTGTCTGGACTGAACTTGATGGCATTGCTGATCAAGTTATGTAGCACCTGCCCCAATCTGGTACCGTCAGCAATCAAGCTTTCTGCAATCTCCGGACAGATATGACAGTTGACCATGGTGTTATTTTTTTGTGCAAGACTGCTGAATGTTCGATTGATGTTTTTAATCAGATTACCTAGATTGCAGGCCTCTACTTTCAGTTCCATTTTTCCGGCATCAATTTTTGATAAATCGAGCAATTGATTCAGAACCTCTAGCATTGACTCTGCCGAGGCATGTGCACTTTCTAAGATGGTCTTTTCAGAGTGGTCTAGCTGGCTATTGCGTAAAAGCTTTTCTTGAATGCTGAGTATCGCGCTGATGGGTGTTCTGATTTCATGACTGATGGTTGAGATCGCCTGATTCTTTGTCTCTTGAAATACATTCAGGTTTCTCTGATTTTTATGGGCAAGCTTGGACCAATGCCTATTTCTAATCAGTAAGTAAATGCTAAATAAGCATGTGCAAAGCAATGTAAAGAGAGTGAGCTGATATTCGTCAAGCATCAGTGATTCGATTGGTTCTACAAAATGAAATCAATTCAGCGATGTTACTCACACCAATCTTTTTATAAACACGGGCTTTATATGTGGATACTGTTTTGGTGCTGATGTGAAGAAATGCTGAGATCGCACTGTTCGGATGTCCATCGGCCAAGTATTTAATGACTTGAAATTCTCTTGGTGAAAATGATGAAATGATTTGATCATCACTGCTGAATATTTTTGATGAATTATTGACATGGAAAAATGTGTACCCTTGAGAAACTGCCAGGCAAGCTGCAAGGATGATGTCTGAGCTGGCTGTTTTATTGATGAAGCCATGCCCACCAAGACTTCTGACACGACTGCCGTAGACCTTGGCCTCTAAAGATGACACAACTAAAATTCTGCTGTCTGGGGCAATGATTTTCAAGCGACGAATCACATCAAACCCATCCACCTTTGGCATATCAATATCCAGGATGATCAAGTCTGTTTGATTTTCTCTGACGAACTCAAGGCAGCCATCCCCATCAACTGCTTCCCCGATGATTTCAAAATGAACCTGTTGCGCTAACATGTTTTTAAGGGCCCAAAGCATGGCTGGATGGTCGTCAACCAATAGGACTTTTTTTCTCATCTAACTCACTCCTTTTGTGACTGTTTCTTGATCAGTTGTCTCATGGCTAATTGTTGTTTGGCCGTTTTCCCCATTTTGAGTACTTGGTGAAGTGTCATTTGCGGCATGATGTGTTTGCCGTAGTAACAATCAATGGCGTGTTTATCGGCCACAGATTTTTCGTGCATCAGCTTAATAGGGCCAGCCACTGATAGTGATTCATTTGTATGAATCAGCGCCTTAAGCGCAATCAATTTCTTTTCACACTGACTTCCTGGGATTGCTTGCCTGATCAGATCGCCTGCCAGATGGATATGTGTGAATCTATGGTTCAGCATCAATTCACATTCTTCATCCTGCCCCGTGAAGTTGAGTAGGTGAAACAAAATGCCTAAACGTTGTAATTGGATCAGGGCTTCCTGCAGTTCAGTAGCTTGTTTTAATTCTGCTGATTCACTGATCCCGACATAAATAAGTCCCACGGGTAAGTGGCACTTCAGCAGTAACTCTTGAAACGCGTTCATCAAATCCTGATCAATCAACCATTCGGCTTTCATCGAGAGCATGATGGCGTGCGGTTTTGTGAAGCTGTGCCAATAGTTGGCGGCACGAATGCCCTCCTTGATCAAATCAATCACGTTTTCTTTTGAGGCATCCCTTAGGGAGGTGAGGCTGACAAACTCGGTGACGAGGTCTTTGGAGCTCAATACCAGCTCAAAAGATAAATTTTGGGATTCTGCCCATGTCTCAAGCTGCCTACTTTCTGGCTGCATCATCACTTCATACAGTTGCCCCTGATTGAAATCTTTAACAGCCAATCCTGGTTTTTTTGTCCAATTTTTAACAAGTGAATAGAGCCGAGCCTTAGGTTTCATAATTAAATCCAATAAAATCAATTACTTAATGATTTTTAAATCACCAATTTTTATATTGCTCTTGAGAAAAGCTTGTTTATGAGTGCTCGGGACATCCATTCTTTGAACGGAATAAATGGTCGCGACCCTTGAAAAGCTGGGTTTCCATCCCTATAATTAGCACTCAACCCTGTCTCTTATACACATCTCCGAGCCCACGAGACAGGCAGAAATC
>CALMBU010000064.1 GCA_937863045.1 uncultured Polynucleobacter sp.
ACTTAAGGCTAATTTCATGCAAGCGGCTCAAGGCATTGTGAGAGTTGCTGCCAAGACCGTTCACGCCACCCCAACCATGGCGTTTGTGGAAGCCAAGCTCTACGATGAACGCGATCGTGTTTGTTGTATGGGCAGTGCAACCTTCAAGTACTTCAAAGAATTGCCCACAAAGCGCGCAGCCAAAGAAGAACGAGAATAAATAATGCGTTTGAGCAAACTCATTGCCTTGGTATGGCTTGGCTTGTGCAGTTGGCAGGTATCTGCCAATAAGGGCGTTGATTTAATTCAGAGCCAAGCCCATTGGATTGATCGCTCGGGTCAAGCAGTGATTGAGCAAGCCACGCAATCACCGTTTGAATCTTTTGAGCATTTATTGGCCAAGGGTTATTCCAAGCACCCCATTTGGATCAAGGTGTCTTATAAGAAAGCGGATAAAAAAAATAACGAAGATTTGGTCTTGCGCATCTTGCCAACCTACTTGGATGAGGTGACCCTCTATCAACGAGTGGGGCAGGAGTGGATAAGTTCGACGACGGGGGACCGCTATCCATTTGCCGAGCGAGACAATCAAAATACCGCACTGAGTTTTAATCTTCACCCACAAGCTGAGGACGTGCTTTATTTAAGACTTCAAACCACCAGCACCAGTTTGATGAGTTTGGAAGTTGTGACACAGAAGAATTTCTCTGAGCTTGAGGGTCGTCGTGACACCTTGCTGGGGATTTATTTTGGAGCATTGATTATCTTGATGGTGATTTCAACCACGCTTGGCTGGTTGAGTAAACAAACCCATCTGCGCCTGTTCGCTTTATTTGAATTTTTTGAATTGCTTTACGCCAGCTCCTTCACGGGCTACATGCCACGCTTCATCTTGCCAAGCCATCCTTTATTGATGGATTTGTTATTTGGTGTTTTTGTGATCAGCCATATTTTCACGGGTATTTTGTTTCACCGCAGTTTGCTCAAGAACTTGCTCAATCATCGCATCATCAATCTAACGTTTAACTTCGTGACAGTGCTTTATCTTTGCCTTTATGCGCTCTATCTTTTCTATGATCGTCAGACGGCCTTGTCTTTGACCTTGTTGTTGATGTTGCCATGCACCTTGATATTTGCTTATGTGGCTTTGTTTATCTTTGTTAAAAAACCAAAGATCCCAAATAAATATGCCATTGCTTCTATCTATGCAGCCTTGGTGGGTAGTATTTTGTTTGCCTTAGCGCCACCGTTGGGTTTGATTGATGGAGTTGAGATCAGTCTTTACGCCAGCCTTTTGAATGGCTTTGTGTTCTCAATTCTGATGTTCATCTTATTGCTGTCAGATTTACGTTATCAAGAAAAACAATTGCTTGAGCTTGAAAAAACCGCTTTGGTATCGAATCAGGAAATTGCTTTCCAAAGAGCTGAGAATGAGCGGCAGTCAAAGTTCATGGCGATGCTGTCCCATGAATTAAAAACACCACTGGCCGTCATCAAGTTGGCAGTTGATTCTGGTTTGAAAAATAACCGTTATGAAACTCATGCCAATAAGGCCATCACCGACCTGAATCAAATCATCGATCGTTCAGTGCAAATGAGTCGTTTGGACCAAGGAACTTATCCAATCCAAAAAACTGAGTTAAATGTGAGTGAGTTACTTCAGTCATTGTTGGGTGATCAGGCTCATCGCTTTGAATTGAATATGCCTTCAAACTTGAAGATTCAGTCTGATCCGTTTTTGGTTCAAATCATTTTGGTCAATTTGATTGAAAACGCTTTGAAGTACTCAAAAGAAGAAAGCAGCATCACGGTTGAATTCAAAGAAACAGGTGAGCAAATGATCATGACCATCAGCAATTTGCCCAATATTGCCGGAATGCCTGCCAGTGAATTTGTTTTTGATAAGTTTTATCGCAGTTCGAACGCCAGTCATATCAGCGGTTCAGGCTTGGGTCTTTACCTAGTGAAGGCTTTGGCAGAGATGCTGAAGGGCTCAATTATTTATGAACCTAAGAGCGGTTGGGTAAAATTCATCCTATGCCTTCCAAAATAAATATTGCCGTGGTCGAAGACCACGATGTGCTGCGTGA
>CALMBU010000065.1 GCA_937863045.1 uncultured Polynucleobacter sp.
AAAACCCGTTTATTCAAGATTTTCTTGTTTGTTGTGCTGATTTCTTGGTTGGCCGGAGAGCTGTTTGGTTTAAATAAGGGCCTGCTAACTGCCGCCGTTTCTTTGGGTTTGCTTTTGACCTATCAGTTGTGGCATTCAAGTAAATTAAGCTCATTGCTGTTGTCGCAAAATTACGTTGAGACCCCTAAAGCTTTTGGTACTTGGGAAGAAATCTATTACAGATTGAACAAATTAGTTCGCTCTTGGCGCGATCAAGTCCTAGAAATTGAGCAGCAGCACAGTCGCTTTATTCAGGCTGTTCAAGCTACCCCCAATGGTGTGGTGATGCTCAATGAGGACGATCAAATTGAGTGGTGCAATGGCATTGCCGAGCAGCATTTCGGAGTAAATGCTAAAAGAGATGCCATGCAGCGGATCACCCATATTCTGCGCAAACCTGCCTTTGTGCAATACATCATTCGTCAAAACTACCGTGAACCGGTTCGCTTAACCAATATGGGAATGTTTGAGCAATTCACTTTGGATGTGCAAATTTTCCCTTATGGTGATAAACAAAAATTAGTTCTATCTCAAGATGTTTCTCAAATTGAAAAAACTGACTCAATGCGACGAGACTTTGTGGCCAACGTTTCTCATGAGCTCAAAACTCCATTGACGGTTTTATCTGGGTTCTTGGAAACCGTTCAGGAGCTTGAGTTAAATGAAGCTGATCAGAAAAAATACCTAGATTTGATGAGCGTTCAAACGGGCCGCATGAAAACTTTGGTAGAAGACTTATTGACTCTGGCTAAATTAGAGGGTAATCCAGAGCCTCCTGTGACGCAAGTTGTGCCCATGGGAGTCATGCTTTCTCGCTTGCAGTCAGATGCTCAAGGCCTGTCTCAAGGCCGCCACCAAATTGTGGTGGAGCAGCGTAGTCAGAAAAATATTCTTGGCGATGACTTGGAGCTCTATTCTGCTTTTGGTAACTTGGTATCGAATGCTGTACGGTATACGCCAGATGGCGGCAATATCACGATTCGTTGGGCTGATGTGGGCGATGAAGCCATCTTCTCTGTGATTGATACCGGACCTGGTATTGCCGAAGAGCATATCCCCCGTTTGACCGAGCGTTTTTACCGCGTTGATCGCAGTCGCTCAAGGGATACAGGCGGCACTGGATTGGGCATGGCCATCGTCAAGCACGTTATCAGTCGTCATCATGGAGAACTCAAGATTGAATCAACGCTGGGCGTTGGCAGTGAGTTTTCTTTGAGCTTCC
>CALMBU010000066.1 GCA_937863045.1 uncultured Polynucleobacter sp.
GTGCCTGACCATCAAAACGAATCACAAAAGCGGGTAATGTTTCATCGACGCGATGGTCAATGGATCTCACCATGCTGGCAATATCTGAAGTTCGAACCATGAAACGAAAGCCCTCATCTTGATCTTGGATGCAATCACTGGAACAGATACGATGACCTGCCTGAATCAGTGGTTCAAAGTCATCTTCAGGGGTGCTGGTCTGGTCGGATGAAGACATGGGCGGGCTTTCAGAAAATAGAGGTTGATCAGTGGCTAATTAATGGTTAATTTGGGCTGGATTGTCTGCTTTAGCAGATAATCTGACAATATTAAGAAATATTGTAGACATGTCATCAATTTCAGCAACCACCAAAGCAGCTTTAGAAGAGCTTTTAGAAACTGCCCTGCGCCCTGCGCCTGCAGATTGGTTGGGGATTCGTTTTCGGGGGCAGATGATTGGCTTTATCCAGCCAGATTACGTCGCAACCATCAAATCCTATATTGAAGATACTGAGACACCAGCCCTGGCTTTGTTTGGAGAGCATTTACACCTTGAGAATCTACCCCCATTTTTACTGAGCCAAGAATTGCAAGACTTGGCCGAGTTTCTAAAGAAACAAGGTTTAGCACCAGGTTGGCGCAATGAGTCGTATGCATGGTTAGATGAGCACGGTCATGAGCGCTTCAGGATGGAACGCGCGGCGTTTCGCTCACTTGGCTTACACAGCCGCGCCTGCCATATCAATGGCTATACCGCCAATCAAGAGATGTTTTTGGGCATGCGCAGCCCAGATAAAGCCACTGATCCCAATATGCTAGATAACTTGGCCGCCGGCGGCTTGAGCGCTGATGAAACTTTGCAACAAGGCGTGCTTCGTGAACTTTGGGAAGAAGCCGGTGTTCCAACTGAGATTGCACGCTTGGCTGAACCAGTGGGTCACATCCATGTGAGACGCGTGGTTGAGCCCAAAGGACTTCATGATGAAAGCCTCTACACCTATGACTTGTTATTACCTGATGAGTTTGCGCCTAAGAACATTGATGGTGAAGTGTCAGGTTTTATCAAAGTCCCATACGCGCAAGCGGCTGATTTGATCCTGGAGGGTGCTCTGACCCCCGATGCGGCTGCGGTGGCTGCTGATTTTCTTTTGCGACATGCGCAGTAAGTCCAAAGTAGGTTAATATCTAAGCTAGATAAAACAGGGGTGCCAATCTTGGCTGAGAAATACCCTTATACCCGATCCAGGTAATGCTGGCGTGGGGAGTTTTGCGGACCCTCTGGTTTATCTCATGACATCGGAGGAGCCCATGAACAAACCCAGTGATATCCCATCAATCGAAGGTCTAGAAAAAGACTTCGAACAGAAATTTGCATACCCTGCTTCTGAAAAAAAATACCTGCTTGGTAGCCGACCAGATATTCGAGTGCCTTTGCGTTGGATTTCTCAACAAAGCACGCAGGTCAATGATCAAAAAAGCCTCAACCCACCTATTCCAATCTACGATACATCTGGACCGTATAGCGACCCCGATGTTCATATCAATCTTAAAAAAGGCTTGCCTCACATTCGTAAGAATTGGATCCTTGATCGCGGGGAAACAGAGGAGCTCTCAGGTCCAACCTCCACTTATGGCCAAGCTCGAGCAAAAGATGCGAACACTCAAGATTTGCGTTTTGCGCACATCAGCCCTCCGAGAGTGGCAATTGCAGGTAAAAATGTTTCTCAAATGCACTATGCCAAGAAAGGCATCGTCACTCCTGAGATGGAATTCGTGGCTTTGCGTGAGTCACTTAATCTCAAAGCATTACGTGCCAACCCTGACTATGAATTACTGCTCAAGCAACACCCAGGTGAATCTTTTGGCGCCAATCTGCCTGATGAAATCACCCCAGAGTTTGTTCGCCAAGAAATCGCAGCCGGTCGAGCCATCATTCCAGCAAATATCAATCACCCTGAATTAGAGCCGATGATCATTGGTCGCAACTTCCGAGTGAAGATCAATGGCAATTTAGGCAATTCAGCTGTGACCTCTTCTATCAACGAAGAAGTTGAAAAAATGGTCTGGTCGATACGTTGGGGTGCAGATACCATCATGGACTTATCCACTGGTAAACATATCCATGAGACTCGCGAATGGATCATTCGCAATTCTCCAGTACCCATTGGTACAGTTCCAATTTATCAAGCGCTTGATAAGGTAGGCGGTATTGCTGAAGATCTTACATGGGAGATTTTTAGAGATACATTGATTGAGCAAGCTGAACAAGGCGTTGATTACTTCACCATTCATGCGGGTGTTTTATTGCGCTATGTCCCTCTGACAGCAAAACGTATCACAGGCATTGTTTCGCGTGGTGGTTCGATCATGGCGAAATGGTGTTTGGCTCATCACAAGGAAAATTTCTTGTACACCCATTTTGAAGATATCTGTGAAATCATGAAGGCCTATGATGTCTCCTTCAGCTTAGGTGATGGTTTGCGCCCAGGTTGTATCGCAGATTCGAATGATGAAGCTCAGTTTGGCGAACTTCACACCCTTGGTGAGTTGACCAAAATTGCCTGGAAGCATGATGTACAAGTCATGATTGAAGGTCCTGGTCACGTGCCAATGCAAAGAATCAAAGAAAACATGACCGAGGAGTTGAGCTCTTGTCTAGAGGCACCCTTCTATACACTCGGCCCACTTATCACAGATATTGCACCAGGCTATGACCACATCACCAGCGGTATTGGTGCTGCACAAATCGGTTGGTACGGTACAGCCATGTTGTGTTACGTCACACCTAAAGAGCACTTAGGTTTGCCAGATAAGGAAGATGTCCGTCAAGGCATCATCACTTATAAGATTGCAGCCCATGGTGCCGATTTGGCAAAAGGTCTTCCAGGTGCTCAAGTCAGAGACAACGCTCTTTCAAAAGCACGTTTTGAATTCCGCTGGGAAGATCAATTCAATCTTGGCTTAGATCCAGAGCGCGCCAGGGAATATCATGATGCAACCCTTCCTGCTGAAGGCGCAAAGATCGCGCACTTCTGCTCGATGTGTGGACCTAAATTCTGCTCAATGAAAATCACTCAAGAAGTGCGTGATTACGCGGCTAGCTTGGATGCTGAAAAAGGCATGCAAGAAAAGTCCATTGAGTTCCGTAAAAAAGGTTCGCAGATTTATCAATGATCAGACGTGCTGAACCCATTTCAATTCTAGGGGCAGGCCTCACTGGCTTGCTCCTTGCTCAGCAATTGGGTCAGCACGGGCATCGCGTGCGCATTTATGAATCAAGTTCACGTCAAAAACCACAGGCCGCAGCTCACGTGGCTGCAGCCATGTTGGCTCCCTTGGCAGAATCAGCCATCAGTCATCATCGCATCACTCAAATGGGGTTCTACAGCATGGCGCGCTGGGAAGAAATCATAGCGTCCCTCAGTCATCCCGTGTTCTTTCAAAAAACGGGTACATTGATTTTGTGGCACCCACAAGATCAATCAGAATCAAAGCGCTTTTGTTCGCAATTAAATGAAACACTAAAAGAGGATCCAAGCATTGCGCCCTATCAAAAACTTGATCGCGCAGGGATTGAAAAATTAGAGCCCAGTGTTTCTAGCAAACTGCTTGAGGGGCTTTATTTGCCCGATGAAGGTCAACTGGATAACCGTCAACTACTGAAAGCCTTAGAAGAGGAAGTCATTCAACAAGGGCATGAAATTTCTTGGGACACCCCCAAGGATTTAACCGAGTTCGCTGACTCAGAATGGGTCTTTGACTGCAGGGGTATTGGAGCCAAATCGAGTTGGACAGAAGTGCGTGGGGTTCGTGGTGAAGTCATACGTTTATTTGCACCCGAAGTTTCTTTATCAAGACCAGTAAGGCTCTTGCACCCAAAGTACCCCATCTACATTGCACCCAAAGAAGATCATCAATTTGTGATTGGCGCAACGGAGATTGAATCAGAGGATCTCTCTCCGATGAGTGTTCGCTCAAGCATGGAACTCATGAGCGCGGCTTTCACAGTAGATTCAGGATTTGCTGAAGCAAGAATTGTTGAAAGCTCAGTGGGTCTGAGACCCACCCTGACTGATCATGATCCAGGTATCCGCCAAATAGGCCGCTGTCATTTTCAATTGAATGGCCTGTATCGTCATGGCTTTTTAATTGCCCCTGCAGTGATTGATGCAGCGATTGACTGGGCAAACAAGGGTGAACCTGTTCTTGCAAACCATCATCACATTCGAACATACACACATCATGCAAGTGTTTCTCAATAAACAAGCTGTGTCCTTGACTTCTTCAATATCTCTTGCAGAGCTATTGGATCAAGGCACCTTCAAGCCTCCCTTCGCCGTGGCAATCAATGCTGACTTTATTCCTAAAAATTCGTATTCAACGACGTTTGTGACAGACGGTGATCGAATCGAAGTCATTTCACCAGTGACAGGAGGATGAATGATGATTGAAACCAATCTAGCGCAAAACCTGAAACTTTATGATCGAGAATTTGAATCTCGTTTCTTATTGGGTAGTTCACGCTACCCATCTCTAGAAAGCTTGCGCTCTTCGATTGAAATTTCTAAGCCAGCGATGGTGACCGCATCCTTGCGTCGCCAAGGTGGTTTACAGGATGATCTAAATAATCAGTTTTGGAATTTAATCAAAGAGCTCAAGGTGCCTGTCTTGCCAAACACGGCAGGTTGCCACAGCCCTAAAGAGGTCTTAACGACCGCCCTGATGGCTCGAGAGGTTTTTGAAACTGAATGGATCAAGCTCGAACTGATCGGTGATGATTACACGCTCCAACCAAACACATTAGAGCTTTGTCAGACTGCGGAACAGTTGTTGAGAGAAGGTTTTAAAGTGCTGCCCTATTGCACAGAGGATTTGATCATTGCGCAACGATTGGTGGACGTTGGATGTCAAGTCATCATGCCATGGGCAGCGCCGATTGGCACAGGCAAAGGTCCCATCAATTTATATGCTTTGGAAATCTTGCGAGACCGCATCAAGGTACCCATCATCATTGACGCAGGCATTGGTAAACCATCGCATGCATGCCAAGTGATGGAGATGGGATTTGATGCCGTTCTTCTCAATACTGCTGTTGCATTAGCCAATCACCCAGTGGCAATGGCAGAATCTTTTAGTCAAGCCATTGAGGCAGGTCATCGCGCTTATTTGGCCGGCACGATTGCTCCAAGTGAGTCTGCGCAAGCAAGCACCCCGGTGATAGGAACGCCTTTTTGGCATCAATCATGATCAAGCTAGATGCATTTTGGTCGAAAGCCCTGAAGTGTCATGCAGATCTTGCGCTGCCCCAGGAAGTTCTGTCATCTAATCATCAATTCTCCAACAATGATCGAATCTATCAGCAAGCCAAAGTGCTCAGTTATGAGCTTGGCTTTAATGAATTAGATGCTGAGTGCCTAGCGCTTGCGTGGTTGCGGTTTTATCAAGCTGATGTGACTGAACCAACATCATGGCCAGATCAATTAGAATTTTTTGCACCCAAGGCAATCAACCCTCCTTACCCAGCGTGTCCAAAGAATTTAGGCTTGTATGTCGTTGCTCCAAACAGCCTTTGGATTGAAAGACTTTGTGCTGCAGGTGTGAAAACTGTGCAATTGCGTTTTAAGCACGATGATCAAACAGTCATTGCCAATGAAGTGGCGACTGCTTGCAAAATAGCAGAACGTTATCCAGAGAGTTCTTTATTTATTAATGACTACTGGCAATTGGCGATTCAGCACTCAGCCCATGGTATTCACCTTGGTCAAGAGGATTTGGCTGATGCTGATTTATTGGCCATTCAAAAAAGTGGTTTGCGTTTGGGCATCAGCACCCACGGCTATCATGAAATGGTGATTGCTCATCAAATCAAGCCAAGCTACATTGCTTTAGGTGCTGTTTTTCCAACCACTCTGAAGGTGATGCCCAGCAAACCTCAAGGCACTGGTCGTTTAAAGCGCTATGCAAGCTTGATGAGAGAATATCCGCTCGTTGCGATTGGTGGCATCAACCATGCAAACCTGGCCGAGGTCTTAAAAGCTCAAATTGGTTCTATTGCCATGGTGCGTGGAATTATCCAGGCTGATAATCCAGAGGCAGAAATCAAAAAATACATGCGCCTATTGGCCGATCACGGCTGTTGATACTTGTGCATATGCCATAAAGATCCAGGCCCTTGTCCCAAGCTTAGATTTTTAGCGGCCTCCAAAGCGCCTTGAAGATAGTCAATGGCTCCGCCAACGGCCACACTGATCTCGCGACCTTGAGCAAGCTCACATGCAATGGCAGTCGATAAGGTGCATCCGGTGCCGTGAGTGTTATTGGTTTTAATTTTTTCGTGTTGGTACTGATGTTTTTGCCACTGGCCATCTTTTTTATAGATAAGGACATCGACAATTTGATCCCCAGGCAAATGCCCTCCTTTAACCAAAACAGCGCAAGACATCTTATTGGCCAAATCTTGAGCAGCAGTGAGCATCTCATCTGTATGACCAACTGTTCGATTGAGCAAAACTCCCGTCTCAAATAAATTAGGTGTGATGATGGTGGCCAGCCCTGCAAAAGCTTTGATCATTGCCAATCCAGTATCAGAACCCCCCAATGACGCGCCCGATGTGGCAATCAGCACAGGATCCAAAACGATGTGTTTTGCTTGATAACGCTTGAGAACATTCGCCACAGACTGAACGATTTCTGGTGAGGCAAGCATGCCAATCTTAACGACATCAACGCCAATATCATCAAACACGGCCTCTATTTGCTGCACGATCAAGGATGGGTCAATTGCTTGGATCCCTGAAACACCGAGGGTGTTCTGAGCGGTGATAGCAGTGACGGCAGTCATGCCATGACCGCCATAAGCAGTGATGGTTTTTAGATCAGCCTGGATTCCAGCGCCGCCGCCAGAATCTGATCCTGCGATACTCAAAACACGAAACATTATTGAAGAACCTTTTGCATATTGACGTGATCAATACCCGCTTCGGAAAAAATCTCTCCGTGGGCCACGAAGCCAAGTTTGGCATAAAAACTCACGGCGTGCACTTGTGCGTGTAATTTAATCAGTGACACATCAAGCTCAAGTGACTTTGTCACAAGTGCTTCTAGCATTTCTTGGCCGATGCCCTGCCCCCTGAGCTCTTTTTTAATGGCCATACGCCCAATTCTGGCAATAGTGTTATCGATGATGAGGCGAGCGGTGCCAATCACCTCATGATCTTTTTTAACGATGGCATGCAAGGCATCTTGATCGAACTCATCCCATTCAAGTTCTTCTGGAACTTTTTGCTCTTTGATAAAAATTTCATGACGAATCGGCATGACTTGGCTTTTTGCCTCGTCCCAATGAGTGATTTGAATAGAAATGTTCATCTGAATATGAGATTAACCGAAACCAAGCAACATGAGCTAATGGTTGCTTTCTGAGAGTAGTAAAGCCCTTATTAGACCAAACTCAGGGCGAATTTGGCATCTAATAAAAATCAGGCTATAATCTTGGTCTATTCCTCGATAGCTCAGTCGGTAGAGCGCCGGACTGTTAATCCGTAGGTCCCTGGTTCGAGCCCAGGTCGAGGAGCCAAATTGAAAGCCCCTGAAGTGATTCGGGGGCTTTTTCTTTTAAAGACGTTTTTTAGAATTTGATGGCTTCAGCCAACCGAGTTTTCAACCATTGCATTGGCCAGGTCTTGAAAGTAAGACTGACTCCAAATATCAAGATCTTTAGGATTTTTGATGAAACGCATAACGTCGTCTCGAGCCAACTTGGGGTCAATCACTTGAATACGATCGGCAAATAACTTCGCAAGATCCTGCTTACTCATGACTTCAGAATTCCAATGGCCACTTTGTTGAGCTCTGATTGCGAGATGATGTCGATTCAGAGAAACTCCTTTACGAACATACCATTCAAAGTCATACCAATCACGACCTTTAATGCGATTTTGCCATTGTCTAAAAAGTAAAGCGTGCGCTTTACCAGCAAATAAATCTGGTAAAGAAAAACATTTAACGTAAAAAGGATATGGCTGAAGTAGCAACTTTTGCTCCACTGAAAAACCGATTGGTGGATCAGTATCTACTTCAAATTTTATTTTTAATACTTTTTGACCGTTGATCTTGAGGTCATATCGACTCGATGTCTTTTTGAGAAATGCAGATGCAATGTCCGTGACTGATGTTTTTTGCTTTTCAGTTATTTCAACTTCAAAGCCCAATGATTGAAACTCTTGCTTGAGCTTTTGAAAATAGGGTTCAAAGCTGAAAAGCTTGTTCGCTTTAAGTAAAGAAAAATCAAGGTCCTCTGAATATCTTGGTAAACCATGAAAAATTCTCAGGCAAGTACCGCCATAAAACGCTGCTTTTTCAAAAAACCCCGCCCTCTGAAGGCCCGCAAGTGCAATCTCTTGCATGGTTTCTCGCAATGCATTGGTTACCTCTAAATCGTTACCTCTGGGGTGACGAGAAAGCATGCTCTCAATAATGTCCATAGATTGTTTCTAGTGTTCGATGAAGCGTTTGAAGTAAGCGTGACTTAACTCCCACGGCTGCGATGCGTTGAATGAGTGCTCGGTCAAAACGAGCAAACTCATTGATGTCTAAGCGTAGATCCTGATCAAGGAATGCAAACATCGAGATGGGCGAGTTAATAACCAAATTGGGTATTTGTATCAATTTGTCACACAAAGCTTTTTCTGGTGATGCCATGAGAAACTGGTGTCCAGCCTCATTAGTGACACTGGAGATTCCGATTGAGTAAACACTTGAATCCGCATGGGTGTAAGTAAAACGACCCACAGGAGTATCGTAGGCTTTACTTCTCTGAGTGGTGACTGAAGTTATTTCATAGACAGCTTCCGGAATGAGCCCGTAATAACTCAGCGCGTAATCCAGAGAAACATACGATGGTCCATAAAGTAGATTTGCAATCAGTGGCAATGAAATTGGCTCACCCGTTTTTTCTGGGTTAACCACGTAGAATCCTGTCTCTTATACACATCTCCGAGCCCACGAGACAGGCAGAAATCTCG
>CALMBU010000067.1 GCA_937863045.1 uncultured Polynucleobacter sp.
ATTTTAATTTTTATCTATATAAATCAATAGCTTAAAAGACTACTTTACTGGAGCCCAGCGGTTAACCAAAGCCACCAGGGTTAACATCACCGGTACTTCGACCAATACACCCACCACGGTGGCCAAAGCAGCCCCGGAGTTCAAGCCAAAGAGGGAAATGGCAACAGCAACAGCTAATTCAAAGAAGTTAGAGGTGCCAATCAAACAAGCAGGGCCTGCCACTTGGTGAGGTAACTTTAATAACTTAGCCCCCCAGTAGGTGATGAAGAAAATGCCATAGGTTTGAATGATCAAAGGAATCGCAATCAAACCAATCACCAAAGGTTTAGCAATGATGGTTTGAGCTTGGAAACCAAACAATAAAACCACCGTTGAAATCAAACCAATGATTGAGGCGGGTTTAACTCTCGCCACAAACTGACCAACCGCATCAGCAGATTTCTTTTGCAAGAGACTGCGCGTGATCATGCCGGCAATCAAAGGTAAGACAACATAAAGAACGGTTGATAAAACCAAAGTTTCCCAAGGCACCGTGACATTGGTCACGCCCAATAAGAAAGCAGCAATCGGGGCAAAAGCCACAACCATGATCAAGTCATTGATTGAGACTTGCACCAAGGTGTAGTTAGGATCACCCTTGACCAACTGACTCCAGACAAACACCATCGCTGTACAAGGTGCCACACCTAACAAGATCATGCCTGCAATGTATTCTGAGGCATCTTGTGGGCTGACCCAGCCAGCAAAAATATACTCAAAGAACAATACGCCCAACACTGCCATCGTGAAAGGCTTGATCAACCAATTAACAACGATGGTTAAAAATAATCCCGCAGGCTTTTTACCCACATCTTTGACTGCAGACCAATCAATCTGAACCATCATTGGGAAAATCATGACCCAAATCAAAATCGCTACGATCAAATTAACATTGGCAAATTCCAAGCCTGCAATGACCTGGAATACTCCCGGAATCGACAAACCTAAAACCACACCCAAAACGATGGCCAAGGCCACCCAGACTGTTAAGTAACGCTCAAATAAACCCATGGTGTTTCTTTCTTTTTTGTTTTACTTTTTTCTTTTTTGATCTTGTTTTATATGTTGAATATGCACTTGCTTTGGCAGTTACTTCACTTCTGCAAGTTTTTTAAGTTCAGCCTGAATCGTCATCGCATCTAGCTTCTCAAGCGGCATCGCTCCGAGAATATCCATGCGTCTTCTCAAACCAACCATCACTTCCTTGAACGCACGTCTCTTGTCATCATCGGAGCCTTGTACTTGTGATGGATCAGGGTAGCCCCAGTGAGCAGTGGATGGCTTACCTGGCCAGAGTGGGCAAACCTCACCAGCAGCGTTATCACACACGGTGATGATGAAATCCATTTGAGGTGCATCTTCTTTGCCATAAACATCCCAGCTTTTTGAAGATAGCTTTTCTTCTGGGTAACCCATTTCCAAGGCTAATTCAGCGGCGAATGGATTGACTTTGGTGCCTGGTGTTGAGCCTGCTGAGAAGCCCACAAAACGACCGCTGGCATGGGTTGAAGCAATCGCTTCGCCAAGAATTGAACGTGCTGAATTGTGAGTGCATAAAAAGAGGATGTTGTATTTTTTCATGTTGGTTTGAATCACTGAAGAATGTTTTTAAATTAATTGATGCTTTTATCTTTTTTATTGGGTGCGCAAACTTTTCCACCACAACAATTGAACAGTAGAAAATCCATGAGATCAGTCACCTGCTCGGCATGTGGGCGGTAGATCAAGTTCCTACTTTGGCGTTCAACCAAAATGAGATTGGCCTGATAGAGTTCCTTCAGATGAAAAGACAGGGTCGCTGCTGGTATGCCCAAGCTTTCTTTGATTTCTGAAGGGGTGACACCCTCAGCGCCTTTTTGCACAATCAGGCGAAAGATATTGAGCCTTGATTCTTGACCAAGGGCTAGAAAGGATTGAACGGCGTCTATATTTTTCATAATTCCATGATAATCGAATTATGTGACAAATTGATGACAGCGATTTGTGGGGTATCTTTGCTAAGGGTCTTGGAGCTTTGGGTCTTAAACCGGGATGGTTTGAGCGATGCTCTTGGCCTGCTCTTGCGCTTGGTGAGCATCTTGCGCCTCAACCATCACCCTCAGTAAAGGCTCGGTGCCTGATGGGCGAATCAAGACTCGGCCACTGCCACTGAGATTTTTCTCAGCTGCTTTGATCGCGTCTTGGATCTTGGCATCAGATGTCCAGTCATAACCTTGTTGGTATTTCACGTTGATCAAGGTTTGCGGAAACAAAGTTACCTTTTCTAATAACTGTGCCAAGGTTTTTTGATTTTGTTTCATTGCGGACAACACTTGGAGTGCTGCAACAATGCCGTCACCAGTGGTGTGCTTATCCAAACAAATGAGATGGCCAGAGCCTTCGCCGCCTAGTTGCCAATTGTTTTCTTTGAGCTTCTCAAGCACATAGCGATCACCTACTTTGGCTCGCTCGAATTGAATGCCTTCAGCTTGAATGGCTTTTTCAACTGCTAGGTTCGTCATCAAAGTACCAACCACGCCTTTGACTGATTCGCCAGCATCTTTTTTGGCTTTAGCGATCAAGTAAAGAAGTTCATCGCCGTTGAATAATCTGCCGTGGGCATCAACCAATTGCAAACGATCAGCATCACCATCGAGCGCAATACCTAAATCTGCATGCACCTCTTTGACTTTTTCAATCAATGCTTTGGGGGCTGTGGCACCGACACCATCATTGATGTTTTTACCGTTAGGATGAATGCCGATCGAAATAACTTCAGCACCCAACTCATGGAATACGTGCGGGGCAATGTGATAAGCCGCACCGTGAGCACAGTCCACCACCAACTTAAGACCGTGAAGGCTCAAGTGATTGGGGAAGGTGCTTTTGCAAAATTCAATATAACGGCCGGTTGCATCATCCAAACGTTTTGCTTTACCCAAGTGAGCTGAATCCACACAGTTCATAGACTCATTGAGAGCTGCTTCGATTTGTAATTCAACAGCGTCGTCTAATTTATCACCATGGGCAGAAAAGAATTTAATGCCATTGTCGTGATAAGGATTGTGTGAGGCAGAGATCACCACACCGGCTGATAGTCGAAGTGTTCTGGTGAGATAAGCCACCGCTGGGGTTGGCATCGGACCGCACAACATCACATCCACACCAGCTGCTGAAAAGCCAGCCTCTAGTGCTGCCTCTAATAAGTAACCTGAAACACGGGTGTCTTTACCAATCAATACAGTGGGCTTGCCATGAGTGCCTGCATTTTTAGCCAACACTTGACCTGCAGCGTAACCCAAGCGCATCACAAAGTCAGGGACGATCGGAAACTTACCGACTTCCCCACGAATACCATCTGTACCAAAATATTGACGTGTCATGTATGTATTTTATAAGCATTCTTGGGCAGCAACCCAAATTTTGACTGCGTCCATGGTTTCATCAACATCGTGCACCCTTAAGACCTTCGCACCACGCTCTAAAGCCATCAGAGCTGCTGCTACGCTGGCGGTTTGACGATGAGCCATGTCTTTGCCTGTGATGGCGCCCAAACTGGATTTTCTAGAAATCCCTGCCACCACTGGTAAGCCATGTTGGCAGAATGCTTGGAAGTGAGCCAGCATGGTCATGTTGTGTTCCAAGGTTTTACCAAAACCAAAACCTGGATCAATGGCTAAGCGTTCGCGTGCAACACCTTCGTCCTCCAAGGCCACGCAACGTTCGATCAAGAAACCATTCACCTCAGAGACCACATCTTGGTAATGCGGATCAAACTGCATGGTGGTCGGATCTTTTTGCATGTGCATGAGCATCACACCACATGCACTATTGGTAATTGCTTCAATCGCATGAGGCTGTCTGAATGCCCAAATGTCATTGACGCAATCAATGCCAAGATTGATGGCTGCAGCCATGACTTTTGCTTTGTAGGTATCAATTGAGATTGCTACTGGTGCATCTTTGAGAGCCTCTAGAACGGGCATGACACGATCTAACTCTTCTTGCAGTGATAAAGGTTCAGATCCTGGACGACTGGACTCGCCGCCCACGTCAATCATTTCTGCGCCTTCAGCAATCAATCGCTCGGCTTGTTTGAGTGCCGCATCACGCTTGGCAAACAGTCCACCATCAGAAAAAGAATCTGGTGTGACATTGAGTATGCCCATCACCACTGGAGCAGTGCGTTTGTTCCAGTCAAAAAGAAAACGCCCGCAGCGCCATGCCACGGGCGTTAAGTCATGCTTTGCCATTAAGCCGCCGCTGGGGCGCCTCCCTCGGCTACCACTGTTGAGCCACCTGAGCCGCCGCCATTATTGGGCGCACTTGGTGGGTACTTTGGTGGACGTGGATCTTTACCAGCCATGATGTCATTGACTTGATCTGCATCGATGGTTTCCCATTCAAGCAAAGCCTTGACCATGACTTCTACTTTGTCACGATTCTCTTCAAGAATCTTCTTGGCCACAGCATATTGTTTATCAAGAATCGCACGGATCTCGACGTCTACTTTTTGCTGTGTCGCCTCAGAGACTGATTTAGCACTGACTGGACCGAACATGCTCTGCTGATCAGGATCAACGTAAACCATCGTGCCAAGTACTTCGCTCATGCCGTAACGAGTGACCATGTCACGCGCCATCTTGGTGGCACGCTCAAAGTCATTCGATGCACCAGTGCTGCTGGAGTTCAAGAAAATTTCTTCAGCCAAACGACCGCCGAACAAAATTGAAATCTCTTCCAACATTTTGTCTTTGTACATGTTCACACGATCATGCTCAGGCAACTGCCAAGTCACACCCAATGCCCAACCACGCGGCATGATGCTGACCTTGTGAACAGGGTCTGCCTTTGGCAATACTTTTGCCACAACCGCATGACCTGATTCGTGATAAGCCGTGTTACGACGCTCTTCTTCACGCATCACTGCAGACTTGCGCTCAGGACCCATGAAGATTTTGTCTTTCGCATCTTCGAAGTCTTGCATGTCAACAGTGCGCTTATTACGGCGCGCTGCAAACAAGGCAGACTCATTCACCAAGTTGGCCAAGTCAGCACCTGAGAATCCTGGTGTACCACGTGCCAATACCGCTGCATCAACGTCGGTGCTGATAGGCACCTTGCGCATATGCACTTTAAGAATCTGTTCACGACCACGGATGTCAGGCAAGCCAACATACACTTGACGGTCAAAACGACCTGGACGCAAGAGAGCTTTATCAAGCACGTCTGAACGGTTGGTCGCAGCAATCACAATCACACCGCTGTTCGCTTCGAAACCGTCCATCTCAACCAACATTTGGTTGAGAGTTTGTTCGCGCTCATCATTACCACCGCCCATACCGGCGCCACGATGGCGACCAACAGCATCGATCTCGTCGATGAAGACGATACAAGGGGCTTGCTTCTTAGCGTTCTCAAACATGTCGCGCACACGAGCTGCACCAACACCAACAAACATCTCGACGAAGTCTGAACCTGAGATTGCAAAGAACGGTACCTTGGCTTCACCAGCGATGGCTTTTGCCAATAATGTTTTACCTGTTCCTGGAGGACCTACCAAGAGAACACCTCTTGGAATGTGACCACCCAGCTTTTGGAATTTCGTTGGGTCTTTTAAGAAATCAACCAGCTCAAAGACTTCTTCTTTGGCTTCATCGCACCCAGCCACATCGGCAAATGTGACAGCGTTTGTATTTTCATCAATCAAACGCGCTTTTGATTTACCGAATGAGAATGCTCCGCCTTTGCCACCACCTTGCATTTGGCGCATCATCAAGAACCAGAAACCAATGATCAATAATGTTGGGCCCAAGTAGTACAAAGCAGAGACCAAGAGACTTTGCTCTTCATCTGCTTTACCAGTTACTTGAACGCCGTATTTCATCAAGTCGCCAACCATCCAGATATCGCCAGGACTGACAACAGAATATTTCTGGCCATCCAATGGAGTTACCTGAATGCTGCGGCCCTGAACGTCCACTCTTTTCACTTTGCCATTTTTGGCATCTTCCATGAATTGAGAGTAAGTGATGTTCTCTTGAGAGCGCGGCTTCTTATCAAACTGCTTGAAGACAGTGAACAGCACGAGGCCTACAACCAGCCACACACCAACTTTCTGCATCAAATTATTGTTCACAAAGCCTCCTTAAGGCGGATATATCTGTACACCATATGATTCTACTCCCTCCCCTTTTCAAGTGCTGAAGTTAAAAACTCATTAAATCCCATAGATTTGTTATGGTTTTGCTCATTTCCAGGGGGTTTTGAGGGGTTTTTACCCTCAGATCAAACACTCACTTAAGGTGTTTTCCTAAGAGAAAGGTTTCAGCCGATTTGTCTCTCGAGGCCTTGGGCTTTCTGGGAGTGACTATTTTGAAGACTTTTTTGAATGATTCCACGATTTGGCTGTAGCCACTGCCATGAAAGCACTTGATCAATAGGGCTCCATTGGGTTTTAGGTGGGCCTGGGAGAACTCCAAGGCCAAATCAGCCAAATGCCCCATTCTGGCGGAATCCGCGGTAGAAACACCTGATAAGTTAGGCGCCATGTCCGATAACACCAAGTCCACCCTTGGGCCATCAGCAGGATTACCTGGCAATAAGGCTTCAAATTGCCTCAAAACTGACTCTTCACGAAAGTCCCCCTGTAAAAAGGTCACATCAGCAATATCTTCCATGGGCAAGATATCAATGGCAATGATCTTGCCAAAAGGTTTTCCATCAGGTGTATCTGCGTTCTTTTTACCGAACTCAACCAAACGATTGCGGGCATATTGAGACCAACTGCCAGGCGTACTACCCAAGTCAACCACCACCATGCCAGGACCAATCAAGCGATCTTGCTCGTCGATTTCTTTTAACTTGTAGGCTGCGCGTGCACGATAACCTTCCCTTTGCGCCATTTTGACGTAGGGGTCGTTCAGGTGATCGTTCAACCAGTCTTTATTAAATTTATTCTTTGCCACGCTGTTCCACTTCTGTGTTCAATGAGTGATTCACTCATTTTTTATAGTTAGGTCGCTATTTTCCGCTCTTTTTCATCAAGCGCCCCATACTTTGCAATTTAATGCCTTATCATTGAGGCCTTCCAAAGAAATTTCTATGCCAATACTTGAATTATCCTCTGCCGAACGTTCGGCACACCGCTCAGACGCTCACGCGTTAAAACCCATTGTTTTAATTGGTGCTGATGGCCTAACGCCAGCAGTTGTCAAAGAAGTGAACAATGGCCTTAATTTTCATGGCTTGATCAAAGTTCGCGTTTTTGGCGATGATCGCGAAGCTCGTGTGGCGATCTACAACCAATTGTGCGAAGAGTTAAGTGCAGCACCGATTCAACACATCGGTAAGTTATTGGTTCTTTTTAGACCCAAGGTAGAAAAAGAAGTCACTGAAAAGCGCCGCGGTAAATCTGGTGGCCCTAAAGTGGTGATGGTGAAGAAATTCACACGCAACCCTCAACGTCGTCCAAAACCAGTGGCCACCACTGTACTTGGTAATGAGCGAGTGGCTGCCGGTGGTCAAGTGAAACGTGCCAAGCCACGTCAGACCAGCGCCAAGAAAAAACAGCTCAGCCGCTAATCAGGTCACTCACTAAGTCTTTAACTAAATTTTATTTTTAGTTGGGCTTGGTGAGGCGCCACAAGAGCACCAAGCCGATCAAAGATTGCAGCGAATACACAATGGTTGAATAGGTATGAAGTCTGCTGAATGCCTCAGCCAAAGGTGACATCATCACCGGAAAGCCATTGCTCAAAGCTTCCTCGCGCAAGGAGTCCATCATCGGCTCAAAGATAAACGCTGTAGTGCCTGCACAAATCAACATGACCAACAAATACCAGCGGATATTTTTATAGCGATCGCAACCGCGCTTGACCAATAAATTAGCAAAGACTATCAAGCCAACGCTGAGGATCATGCTGATGATCCCCTCAATGCGGAACAAGGCACCCGCAACCATGCCGGCCACCTGAGGATCTGAGAGAGTTGCAAACAAAGTGGGGGTCACGATGTAACCCACCGTGATGATGCTACCCACCCACAGAGTCAAGATAAAAACAAACACTCGTTGGGCGGTGATGTGCATGAGCTAGTTTGTTTGAGGTTTGCTTGAGATTTATCTGAAGTTGACTGGTTTAGATGTATTTAACGTTCAGAATTTCAACTTCACGACTACCACCCGGAGATGAGAAGGTGGCCACATCGCCCTCTTCTTTACCGATCAAGGCTCTGGCAATCGGTGAGCTGATAGAAATTTTGTTGGCCTCTAAATCAGCCTCGTCATCACCCACGATTTGATAGGTGGCTTTTTTGCCATTTTCTAAATCTTCAATTTCAACTGTGGCGCCAAAAACAATGCGACCCTCAACATCCAAGGTTGATGGGTCGATGATTTGAGCAGCGGCCAATTTACCTTCTAGCTCTTGAATGCGCCCTTCAATGAAAGCTTGCTTTTCTTTGGCAGCATCGTATTCTGCGTTCTCAGATAAGTCACCCTGGGCACGCGCCTCAGAGATTGAATTGATCACAGCGGGACGCTCAACGTGCTTCAAGTTTTGTAACTCTTGCTTGAGTAATTCAGCGCCATGTTTTGTAATAGGAATGGTACTCATAAATCTACATCCAAAATCTAGTTAATTGAAGAAGAAATGACTGGTAGCTATCTACCAGTCATCGCTTGTTTTATTGATTGTATTCTTGCTTCTTTGCGTATCTTAGCCGATATCTTATAAAGAAGCGTGCAAGCCTTGCAAGTCATAAACTTCAAGCTGATCAATCGCCTTGATACCAGCCACCGCAGCTTTAGCACCACTGATGGTGGTGTAATAAGTCACACGATTTGCTTGAGCAGTGGTTCTGATGGATCTTGAATCAGCAATCGCTGTTCTTGTTTCATCAACCGTGGTGAATACCAATTCGATTTCACCATTTTTGATCATGTCCACAATGTGTGGGCGACCATCTTTGACTTTGTTCACGCGCTTGACTGGCACTCCGGCTGCTTGAATCGCATCAGCAGTGCCTTGTGTTGCCACAATGGAATAACCCATGTCGTGAAGCATCTGTGCCACTTCAACTGCCTTGGCTTTATCACTGTCTTTGACTGTCAATAACACGGCACCTGATTTAGGCAAAGTGGTGCTTGCCGCCAACTGTGATTTGAACAAGGCTTCACCAAAGGTTCTACCAACACCCATCACCTCACCCGTTGAACGCATTTCTGGTCCAAGAATTGGGTCAACGCCTGGGAATTTATTGAATGGGAAAACTGCTTCCTTGACTGAGAAGTATGGTGGAATAACTTCGTCGCCAATGCCTTGCTGATCCAAACTTTGACCAGCCATACAACGAGCCGCAATTTTTGCCAATTGCAAACCTGTTGCTTTTGACACATACGGTACCGTTCTAGAAGCACGTGGATTGACTTCAAGCACATACACAATGTCTTTGCCATCCACTTGCTGGATCGCGAACTGCACGTTCATCAAACCAATCACATTGAGGCCCTTGGCCATCGCTGCAGTTTGACGACGCATCTCATCAACAGTTTCCTTTGAGAGTGAATATGGTGGCAATGAACATGCTGAGTCACCTGAGTGAACGCCTGCTTGCTCGATGTGCTCCATCACACCACCGATGAAGACTCTCTTACCATCCGAGATACAGTCAACATCACATTCGATCGCATCGTTCAAGAATCTGTCCAACAACACTGGTGAGTCATGAGACACCTTGACCGCTTCACGCATGTAGCGCTCTAAGTCACGACCATCATGAACGATCTCCATGGCACGACCACCCAAAACATAGGATGGGCGAACCACCAATGGGTAACCGATTTCTTCGGCCAACTTCAAAGCCTCTGGCTCTGTGCGAGCTGTTCTGTTAGGTGGCTGACGCAAGCCCAAGTCTTGCAACAGCTTTTGAAAGCGCTCACGGTCTTCAGCAGCATCAATCATGTCTGGGCTGGTACCAATGATAGGCACGCCGTTGGCTTCTAGATCTAGGGCTAGTTTCAATGGGGTTTGACCACCGTACTGAACGATCACACCCTTTGGCTTTTCAATTGCAACGATTTCCAAAACATCTTCAAGCGTCAATGGCTCAAAGTACAAACGATCAGAAGTGTCATAGTCAGTAGAAACTGTTTCTGGGTTGCAGTTGACCATGATGGTTTCATAACCATCGTCACGCATCGCCAAAGCGGCGTGCACGCAACAGTAGTCAAACTCAATACCTTGACCAATGCGGTTAGGGCCACCGCCCAAAACCATGATCTTCTCTTTGGTCGTGGGTTGTGATTCGCATTCACCATGCTCTGCTTCGTAGCAAGAGTACATGTAAGCCGTGTTGGTTGAGAACTCTGCTGCGCAAGTATCCACGCGCTTGTAAATCGGTCTTACCTTCAAGGCATGACGTGCTTCACGAACTGCTTTGGCATCGGTTTTTAATAACTTGGCCAAGCGGCGGTCTGAGAAACCTTTTTGTTTTACAAAACGCAATTCTTGAGCGCTCAAGTCTTTTAATTGGCGCTCTTCTAATTTCTTTTCAATATCAATCAATTCTGATATTTGCGCCAAGAACCAAGGATCGATCGCGGTGTGCATGAATGCATCAGCTTTGCTCATGCCCATGCGGAAAGCATCACCCAAGAACCAAATACGGTCTGGGCCTGGCTCACGAATTTCTTGAATGATCTCGTCCATGTCGGTTGATTTTTCATCCAAACCATCAACACCGACTTCTAAGCCGCGCAAGGCTTTTTGGAATGACTCTTGGAATGTTCTACCAATCGCCATCACCTCACCCACAGATTTCATCTGCGTGGTCAAGCGCTTGTCGGCGGCCGGGAACTTTTCAAAAGCAAAGCGAGGAATCTTTGTGACAACGTAGTCGATCGATGGCTCAAACGATGCTGGTGTTTTGCCACCAGTGATATCGTTTTGCAACTCATCCAAGGTGAAACCAACGGCCAACTTCGCCGCAATCTTAGCGATTGGGAAACCAGTGGCTTTTGAAGCCAAGGCAGATGAACGAGACACACGTGGGTTCATCTCGATCACGATCATGCGACCATCAACCGGGTTGATCGAGAACTGAACGTTTGAACCACCAGTATCAACACCAATCTCACGCAAGACAGCCAATGAAGCATTGCGCAAAATTTGATATTCACGATCAGTCAATGTTTGAGCAGGCGCCACGGTGATTGAGTCACCTGTGTGCACACCCATTGGGTCTAAGTTTTCAATCGAGCAAACAATGATGCAGTTGTCTTTGCGATCACGCACCACTTCCATCTCATACTCTTTCCAACCCAAGAGTGATTCTTCAATCAGAAGTTCACGCGTTGGAGAAAGATCTAGACCACGTTTACAAATTTCTTCAAATTCTTCACGGTTATAAGCAATACCGCCGCCTGAACCACCCATCGTGAAAGATGGACGAATGATCACAGGGTAACCAGAGCTGCCAGTCTCACCCATGATCTGCTGTTGCACAGCATTAGCCTCTTCCAATGAATGCGCGATGCCAGACTTGGCTGAACCAAGACCGATTTTGGTCATGGCTTCTTTGAACTTTTGACGATCTTCTGCTTTGTCGATGGCTTCAGGTGAAGCACCAATGAGCTCACAACCGTATTTCTTTAAAACGCCGTGTCTGTGCAAATCCAAGGCACAGTTCAAAGCAGTTTGGCCACCCATGGTTGGCAAAATCGCATCTGGTTTTTCTTTTGCGATGATGCGCTCAACCACTTCCCAAGTGATTGGCTCAATGTAAGTCACATCGGCCATTTCTGGATCGGTCATGATGGTCGCAGGATTACTGTTCACCAAAATCACTTTATAACCTTCAGAACGCAATGCTTTACAAGCTTGCGCGCCTGAGTAGTCAAACTCACACGCTTGTCCAATCACAATTGGACCTGCGCCAATAATGAGGATACTTTTTATGTCGGTACGCTTAGGCATTCGTCAATCTCACATCAATTTAATAAAGCGATCAAACAAGTACGCAATGTCATGCGGACCCGGTGATGCCTCTGGGTGACCTTGGAAACAAAAAGCTGGCTTATCAGTCCAAGCCAATCCTTGTAATGAACCATCAAACAAAGACACATGTGTTGGTCTTACATTTGCTGGCAATGTTGCTGCATCCACAGCGAAGCCGTGGTTTTGTGAAGTGATCACCACACGGCCATCATCCAAGTCTTTGACAGGATGATTCGCGCCGTGATGACCGAATTTCATTTTGAGAGTTTTGGCGCCCGCTGCCAAACCCATGATCTGATGACCCAAGCAAATACCAAAGGTTGGAATGCCTTTATCAATGATGGTTTTTGCTGCAGCAATCGCGTAGTCACATGGCTCAGGATCTCCTGGGCCGTTTGAGAAAAATACGCCATCTGGTTTCATGGCCAACACATCAGCAGCTGAAGTCTTGGCAGGTACTACCGTGATTTTGCAACCGCGCTCTGTGAGCATGCGCAAGATATTGCGCTTCACACCAAAGTCATAAGCCACCACATGCTTGAGTGGCTTCACTAATTTCTTAAAGCCTGGCTTGCCATGATCCGCATTCAGATCCCACTCGCCTTCAGTCCATTCATAGCTTGAAGGTGTTGTCACCACTTGCGCTAAATCCAAACCAGCCATACCCGGGAAGCTCTTGGCAGCAGCCAATGCTTTTTCAGTCAGAGCAGCAATCGTGTCACCCACTTTGCCAGTCACAATGGCGCCCGGCTGAGCACCCTTGTCACGCAAAATACGTGTCAATTTGCGTGTATCAATCCCAGCGATACCAACCACATTTTCGCCAGTCAAATAATCACTCAAGGTTTTTTCAGAGCGGAAGTTTGAAGCAATCAATGAAAGATCTTTGATGATCAAACCAGCTGCGTAGATTTTGCTAGATTCGCAATCCTGTTGATTCACACCCACATTACCGATGTGTGGATAGGTCAAGGTCACGATTTGACGTGTGTAACTTGGGTCTGTGAGGATTTCTTGATAACCAGTCAAGGCTGTATTGAAAACAACCTCACCAGCTGATTGCCCAACGGCGCCAATGCTGTGACCTGGAAAGACGGTTCCATCGGCAAGAGCCAAAACTGCTGGGGGTAAAGAAGGAATTAGTGGCAGCAAAGGTATTCTCCAAAGCCCTGCTGCCATCCGACACATCCCTCATCCGGAAAAGACACCTCCGGTCTGAGAATTTTCGGGAGGTATATGTGTCTTTAAGCGCTAGGGCAAGTATCTAATAATTTAACTAAGAAATTATACCTTACCGGGGGTGTTTGACCTGATTTAAGTCATCTCCCATAAATGAAAATAGGGGATAAATCCCCTATTTTTCAACAGCTTAGATTGTTTTATCTAGCGACTTTCGTGCGCTATCTCAATCTCATGAAGCGGCCGTGAACAAAGTTTTGATTTGAGCTAAAACACTTTGGTCATCCAAGGTGCTCAAGTCACCTGGATCACGGCCTTCAGCCACCGCCTGTAAAGCACGGCGCACTATCTTGCCCGAACGTGTTTTTGGTAAAGCTGCCACCACATAGACGCGCGCCGGTCTTGCCACCGCACCCAATTGAGAATCCACTGTTTTCAGAATCTCAGCTTCCAAAGTAGCGGTGTTGTTTGAATCTTTAGCGATGGCAAAACCAATCGCTACCTGACCTTTTAGTTTGTCAGCAATACCCACCACGGCTACTTCAGCCACGTTTGGATGGCTTGCAATACTTTCTTCAATCTCACGGGTACCAAGACGATGGCCGGCCACGTTGATCACGTCATCAGTTCGGCCCAAGATAAAGAAGTAACCGTCTTTGTCTTTGATGCCCCAGTCAAAGGTGGAATAAACCATCTTGCCTGGCACTGTTTCCCAATAAGTTTTAACGAAGCGTGCGTCATCACCCCAAACAGTTTGCATACATCCTGGAGGCAATGGGCCTTCGATCGCGATCACACCTTTTTGATCAGCACCGAGCTCAGCACCGGTAGCGTCATCCAAAAGTTTCATGTTGTAACCGTAAACAGGAACACCAGGTGAACCAAACTTGTGCGGCATCACTTCAATGCCACGCTGCAAAGCCAGCATTGGCCAGCCTGTTTCTGTTTGCCAGTAGTTATCAACGATCGGCTTATTGATTGCACCATGCAACCATGAGGCAGTTGGCTCATCCAATGGCTCACCTGCTAAGAACACTGAGCGCAGAGTTGATAAATCATATTTTGATAAAAATGCTGGATCTTGTTTTTTCAGAACACGTGCTGCTGTTGGTGCAGAGAACATCACTGATACTTTGTATTTCTCAACCAAGTTCCACCAGATGCCTGCATCCGGACGCAAAGGTGTGCCCTCATACATGATGGTTGCCATGCCGTTGATCAATGGACCGTAAATGATGTAGCTGTGTCCAACCACCCAACCAATGTCAGAGGTTGTGAACATCGCCTCACCTGGCTGACCACCATAGATGTGACGCATCGAGGATGCTAAGGCAACGGCGTAACCACCGGTGTCACGCTGCACACCTTTTGGTTTACCAGTCGTACCTGATGTGTACAAAATATAAGAAGGATCGGTGGCATCAACCCACTCGCAAGGCACTTGAGCATCCATCACTTTGGCGCGCTCAGTGGCGTAATCTAAATCACGGCCAGCCACTTTGTTGTACTCAACCAATTTGCGATCAATCAATAAAACTTTTTCTGGCTTGTGTGTCGATAAAGTAATCGCTTCATCCAATAGTGGTTTGTATGGCACCGGCTTGCCACCACGGGCACCTGCATCAGCCAAAATCACCATCTTTGGTTTGGCATCATCAATTCTTGAAGCCAAGCTGTGTGAAGCGAAACCACCGAACACCACCGAGTGAATCGCACCAAGACGTGCGCATGCCAACATCGCAAAAGCAGCTTCAGCCACCATCGGCATATAAATCAATACGCGATCACCTTTACTAACGCCGTTCGCTTTGAGAATCGCAGCCATGCGATTGACTTCAGTGTGAAGCTCTTTGAATGTGAAAGTTTTTTCTTGGTCAGTTTCTGTTGATACAGAAATCAAAGCTTGTTGATCGCCACGATCTTTTAAGTGACGGTCCACCGCGTTATGACAAAGATTGATTTTGCCGCCGACATACCACTTTGCAAATGGAGGATTGTTGTAATCCAACACTTTTTCAAAAGGCTTTTGCCATTCAACTAATTTAGCTTGCTCCGCCCAAAATCCTTCTGGATCTTTAATTGAACGTTCGTGAAATGCCTTATAAGCAGACATGTATCTCTCCCTGATAAATAGTCATAAATACCTTAACTGCATGAATGTGCGACTTCATGCTGACTGGCATCTGACACATCAGGGTTGACCCTAGTTAATGGCGGTTGAATCAGCCACAAACTGCTTGAGAGTGCTTAGTTGGCTTTTTTCTCATTGGCCGCTACTTTGGAGTCGGCTTGGGCCTTGGGCTTAGGCTTGGGCTTGTTTGCGTTGTTGGCTGTTTGTTTATTGGCCGACTGCTTGTTGGCTGGCTTTTTAGCATTTGCAGCATTAGCGTTGTTGGCCGTGGTTTTTGGCTTGGCCTTGGCAGCCGCCTCGCGCTCTAACATTAACTTGCTGGCGTTATTCGCCAAGTGCTCAGCAACATCACCCACCTTGCCGCCTCGCGGAATCAATACCGTTGATCCAGCTTTGATCCTCATGCCTTTAGGAATGTTGTTGATTTGTCTGACTTGATTGGCATCCACATCCAAACGAGTGGCCAGTTGATCAACTGTTTCTCTGTTAGCCACTCTGATGGCCGTCCAAGAAGATAGAGGGCCTGCGTATTCCAACAGATTTTCTTGGAAAGATTCAGCGCGACCAAAGGGCAATAAAATTTGCGGTTCACTCGCACCCAGAATCACTGGCTTATTGAATGATGGGTTCATGGCCCGGAACTCTTCTACTGTCATGCGAGCGAATTGCGCTGCCAAATCAACATCAATGTCTTTTTGGGTTGTGACGATCACAAAGTAGGGATGATTTTCTAATTTAGGCAGAGTAAGACCGTAGGACTTTGGATTGGCCACGATGCTCTTAATGGCGAGTAGTTTGGGAACGTAATTGCGCGTCTCGTCCGGCATTTTTAAGCTGGCGTAATTGGTCGGCAACTTTTTTGCTTGGTTGCGCTTGATGGCTTTTGATACGTTGCCCTCACCCCAGTTGTATGCAGCCAGGGCCAACTCCCAGTCACCGAACATTCTGTACAAACGTTGCAAATAATCCAAGGCGGCATCGGTTGACTGAATCACATCACGACGTTCATCACGGAAGACGTTTTGAGTTAACTTAAAGTCTTTGCCAGTCGCAGGCATGAACTGCCACATGCCAGAAGCTTTGGCGCGTGAGAAAGCTTCTGGATTGAAGGCGCTCTCAATGAAAGGTAAGAGCGCTAACTCCATGGGCATCTTGCGACGCTCAACTTCTTCAACAATGTAAAAAAGATAGCGCGATGATCTTGACATCATGCGATCAACGTAGTCAGGACGACTGGAGTAATAACGCACATGCTTGATCATCAAAGGACTGGTTGATTCTGGAAACTCGAAACCTTCACGGATACGGTCCCAAAGATCGCTGTACGGTGCATCCAATGCTGCCACAGAGTCTTTGTCAATATTGACCTTTGGGGCTTTGCCAGATTTGCTGTACTTACCAGTTTTAGCAACTTGTTGATTGCTGCTTGAATCACTCCAATCTTCACCCATGGTCGCACAAGCACTCAGCACCGTGGCCACCGACAAGATCGTGAGGAGTCGGAAGAATCTTTGCATCATGCTTTGAATGTGTCTTTCCATGAACGCAAATGAGCAAACACCGTCACAGGGTGAGTATCTTTCATTGCTTGATGTTTTTTCACTGATTCAATCACGCTTGATTCTTCACACCTTAAAAATGGGTTAACGCTTTTTTCATGAGCCATCGTTGTTGGCACCGTTGGCACACCTTTTTGACGCAAGGTCTGTGCTGTTTGCTGCCAAGCCAATAACTCTTGATTCTGCGGTTCTACAGTCAATGCGAATTTTATATTAGATAAGGTGTATTCATGTGCGCAATGCACCAATGTTTGATCGGGTAATTTTTTTAACTTATTCAATGAATTCACCATTTGCGCGGCAGTGCCTTCAAATAGGCGCCCACAGCCCGTGGCAAACAATGTGTCACCACAAAACACGTGTTGCTGTTGTCCTGCATTTAAATAAAAAGCGATGTGTCCTGCTGTGTGCCCTGGCACATCCAAAACAGTGAACTCGCACGCAGGACTTGCAATCGACACAAGGTCAGATTCAATGAGGTGCTCGGTCACCACTGCAATATCTTCATGGGCCGGTCCATAAACCACAGGTTTTGCAAGACCCTGAGATGCACACCAAGCCAACAAATTAGCCACACCACCGATGTGGTCAGCATGATGGTGAGTGATTAGAATGGTAGTCAGTGTTAAATGATGTTCCGTGAGGTATTGAATCACTGGCGCAGCATCACCTGGATCAACAACCACGGCAGATTGCTTATCGGCAATCAACCAAATATAGTTATCGTCATAAGCTGCAATTGAATGTACTTGCAATAAATTGTCATCAGGCATAGAAATAACCACTTATGAGTCAACCAACTGATACTGAACATCAACAAGCTCCATGGACATCATGGGACGCTTGGCTTGGCTCGCCTCCAGGGAAATATGTCCTGAATTGGGAACAAACTCAATTTGACCACATTGTGAGCGATATTTTTGGTTATCACGCCCTGCAGATTGGCTTACCGCAACTACCCGCTTTGGCTGAAAATCGGATGCCTTTGCAAATGATCCTGCGCGCCCCGCACGATAAGCCCAATGATGAGGCCACGGGGCAATGGCACACAATTCAAGGCATCCCCGAAGAATTGCCATTTGCCAGTCAAAGCATTGATTTGGTGGTCTTGCCCCACGTACTTGAGTTCGCCACCGATCCCCATGCGGTGTTACGAGAAGTTGAACGCGTATTGATGCCTGAAGGTCGGGTGGTGATTTCTGGATTTAATCCAGCAAGCCTTTGGGGCTTGCGCCAATACTGTAGTCATTTGGTTGGTCAGCCATACCTCCCCAGAGATGGGCAGTTCATTGCCCTATTGAGATTAAAAGATTGGCTCAAACTGCTTAATTTCTCAGTTGATCGCGGGCGCTTTGGTTGCTATCGATTACCTTTAAGAAGTGAATCAGGCATGCAAAAGTTGGCTTTCCTTGAAAAAGCAGGTGATCGCTGGTGGCCGGTTTTAGGTTCGGTGTTCATGGTGTCAGCGATCAAACGCGTATCAACTTTGACACTGGTTGGCAGAATTGAGAAAGGTGCGGCAGTTAATCAAGCACAATTGAGCACAGTCACTCAGTTAAACACCTCCACACAAAACAATCAGTTACAGAGTCAGCTACAGAACCAATTGAAAGATCAAGCATGAGCAGTCCAGCACAAAGCAAGGTTGTGATTTACACCGATGGTGCTTGCAAAGGAAATCCGGGTCCTGGCGGCTGGGGGGTGGTTTTGCGCTCAGGAGACAAAGAAAAGCATTTGCATGGCGGCGAGCTAATGACCACCAACAATCGCATGGAAATGACCGCGGTGATAGAGGCTCTAAAAGCCCTGAAGATGGACTGTCATGTGAGTTTGTACACAGATTCTAAGTACGTGATGCAAGGCGTCACGGAATGGATGGGTGGGTGGAAAGCCAGGGGCTGGAAAACTGCTGGAAAAGATCCCGTTAAAAATGTCGACTTATGGCAGGAGATTGATGAATTGCTGGGCAAGCATCAAATTGACTGGCACTGGGTCAAAGGCCATGCAGGTCATCCTGGCAATGAGCTGGCAGATGCTCTAGCCAACAAGGGTGTTGAAGAAATCCTTAATAAAACTGCGTTCTGAGTTGAAATCCGCCATCGGGGCACTCCAGCCCCGGAATAAGTGCCAAATCAGGCTGAGTGTGCGAGAATTAAGCTAGAACACATAAGGAGAAAGTGGCTTCATTTAAAGCCCCTCAGCCATGCAGTTAATCACCCAACTAAAAGACAAAGTCATGCAGCTAGGCTGCCGTATTGTGACTTTTGCCATGAACCTATTCAAGAAGTTTGATTGGGCCAAAACATACGCTTTTGCGATCAAACACAAAAAAACAATCATCATCATTTTGATTGTGCTTTTTGCTGCCAATTACGCTTATGACAAGTGGATGCCCAAGACTGCTAAAAAAGCGCCTCCACAATTGGTCACCACCATCCTGGTTGAAACCGCAGATACTCCTGTGATCATCGAAGCCACTGGAACCATCATGGCTGCCAACATCGTGGATATTCGTCCGCAAACAACCAATGTGGTGAGCAAGATACACATCAAAGAGGGTCAAGCAGTCAAAGCGGGTGATTTGCTGTTCACCTTGGATGACAGAGCCAGTCGGGCCAACTATGAAAAAGCCAAAGCCTTGGCTGATGATGCAAGCCGTCAATACAAACGATCTTTGGAGTTGATTGAAAAGAAGTTCATTTCTCAAGCAGCGGCCGATTCTTCAAAAGCGAACATGCAATCCGCGGTGGCAAGCGCCAAAGCGGCTGAAGTTGCCATGACCTTTGATCATATTCGCGCACCGATTGCCGGTCGTGCTGGCGTAATCAATGTATTCCCAGGAAGTCTTGTGCAAGCGGGTACCAATATTTCTACGACCAGCAGTGCCACATCAACGACCACCACTGGTGCGATGGTGACGATCACTCAATTGGATCCGATCAATGTGCAGTTCACCATCCCTGAGAAAGAAATCCCTTTGATACTTGCTGGCCGTGAAGCTGGTGAGGAACTGACTGTGAGTGTGGATGTGAATGGCTCAGACAAACCAGTCGAAGGCTCTGTGTATGTAGTCGACAATCAAGTGGATCCTGCCATCGGTGCCGTCAGAGTGAAAGCTCAATTAAGTAATAAAAATGGCGCGATGATTCAAGGGCAATTCGTCAGAATCAAATTAAAAGCCAAAACATTGAAAGACGCCTTGGTCATTCCAACTCAAGCAGTCGTTACCAATACCAAGGGTGATCATTTGTACGTGGTTGAAAAAGCCAACACAGTTGCTCTTAAGCCAATCAAAGTGATTTACCAGTACCAAGGTAAGACAGTGGTCACGGGTGTGAACGCTGGCGACAAGATTGTGGTGGAAGGTAAACAAAACTTAAGACCTAATGGCGTGATCAGAGAAGCATCTGGCGCTGGGAAGTAATCAGTGATGAACATCTCAGAGTTATGTATACGCCGCCCGGTCATGACGGTATTGTTGTCACTGGCCACCGTGGCCGCTGGCACCGTTGCTTATTTAAAAATACCGGTCGCCGCTCTTCCAAGTTTTAATACACCCGTCATTCAGGTCAGCGCAAGCTTACCGGGAGCCAGTCCTGAAAACATGGCATCAGCGGTTGCCCTGCCTTTAGAAAAAGAATTTTCAACGATTGACGGCATCAAGGTCATCAGTTCAACCAATACCTTGGGAAGCACCAACGTCACGCTTGAGTTCAATAACAACCGTGACATTGATAAAGCAGCGGTTGATGTACAAGCAGCTTTGTTGCGCGCCCAAAGGCGTTTACCGATTGAAATGACCAACCCACCGTCGTATCGCAAGGTCAACCCTGCCGATGCGCCTGTGTTGATCATGACGATGACATCTCCTTCGATGGACTTGTCACAAATCAATGATTACGCAGAGAACTTAATTTCTCCAACACTCTCGACCATTGATGGTGTTGCTCAAGTATTGGTTTATGGACAAAAAAGATACGCGGTCAGAGTTCAGGTCAATCCAACCGTATTGGCCGCCAAGAATCTCACCATTGATGATGTTGCCAAGGCCATCAACAACGCCAACTCCAACACGCCTGTTGGTGTTTTAGATGGTCCTCGTCAGTTACTGACCATTTACGCCAATGAGCAATTGGTCAAAGCCAGTGAATACGCTAATTTGGTGATTGCGCAGCGCAATGGTTTACCTGTGCGCTTAAAAGATGTGGCGCTGGTTGAAGAAAGTTATGAATCTGTCAAAACAGTGGCTGCATATAACGGTGAGCGCTCAATCGCTTTAGCGATCTTGCGTCAGCCAACCGCCAACTCTGTTGAAGTGGTCGATGCCGTGCGCAAGATGGTGCCAAAGTTCGAAGCACAGATGCCAGCATCCATCAATGTGAATTTATTGATTGATCGCTCGAAATCGATCAGAGAAGCCATCTTTGACGTGAACCTCACCTTGTTACTCACCATCGGCTTGGTGGTAATGGTGATTTTCTTGTTCTTAAAGCGCGCTGCTGCAACGATCATTCCAGCGCTGAGCTTGCCAATTTCTTTGATTGGAGCTTTCTCCATCATGTATTGGATGGGTTACAGCTTAGACAATATTTCTTTGCTGGGCATCACCATTGCGGTTGGCCTGGTGGTTGATGATGCGATCGTGGTGCTTGAAAATATCATGCGTCACATTGAAAAAGGCATGCACCCTTTAAAGGCATCTTTATTGGGTAGTCGTGAGGTGAGCTTCACGATCTTCTCTATTTCAATTTCTTTGGTCGCTGTGTTCATTCCGATTTTCTTTTTACCAGGACCACTGGGTTTGCTCTTCAGAGAATTCGCGGTGGTGGTGTCTCTGTCTATTTTGGTATCAGCGGTGGTCTCACTCACTTTGGTACCGATGCTCTGCAGTCGTTTTTTACCCAAGCACGGTCAAGAAGGCAAAGAGCCACAGATCACGATCAAGTTTGAGCATTACTTTAATAAGGTTTTAGCCGCTTATGAAAAAGCACTTGATTGGGCGCTCGCCAATCAAAAGAAAGTTTTGCAAGGTGCTTTAGCAACGTTTGTCATCACGATTGCTTTGTTCATTGTGAGCCCTAAAGGCTTCTTCCCAGAGGAAGATACTGGCCAAATATTTGTGACCACTGAGGCAGCAGACGATATTTCATTTGCCGCCATGGTCGAATTACAAAACAAAGCGGCTGAGATTGTGCGTAACAATGAAAATATTGAGGCACTCGTATCGATCATCGGTGGTGGCGCAAGCTCAGGCACCAACACGGGCAGGATGTTTGTGAATTTAAAGTCTCGTGATGAGCGCGCTCCGATGAAAAAAGTATTGGAGAGTTTGCGCAAAGATTTGAGAAACATTCCAGGCCTTGCGGTTTATTTGCGTCCGATTCAAAACTTGCAGTTGGGCGGCAAGGTCACCAAGAGTCGCTATCAGTTCATTTTGCAAAGCGTGGGCTTTGAGGGCATCAATGAATGGTCTACCAAAGTCACGGAGAAGATGCGAGCAGAACCGGGCATCTTCCGCGATGTCACCACAGACTCTCAGTTAAAAGGTTTGCAGGCGCAAATTGACATTGATCGAGAAAAAGCGGCGAGCGCCGGTGTGACGGTGGCTGATATTCGCAATGCTTTGTACTCTGCTTATGGTGAAAGGCAGGTATCAACCATTTACACCAGCGTGAACACTTATCAAGTGATTCTGCAGGCAGCGAACGAATACAAGCAATATGAATCTGATCTCAATGGCATTTATGTGCGTGGCAGAACCAATGATAAGTTGGTGCCACTGTCTAGTATTGCTTCATTCAGAAGAACCATCGGTCCAACCGCGGTGAACCACCAAGGTCAAGTGCCTGCGGTGACGATTTCATTTAACTTGGCCCCTGATGTGGCCTTGGGTGATGCCACCAAGAAATTAGAGCAATACGTCAAAGAACTTCAATTACCACCATCCATCATCACCAGCTATGGTGGCGATGCTGCGGTATTCCAAAGCGGTCAATCCAGTCAGATCATTTTGTTATTGGCCGCCGTCTTGGTGATTTATGTTTTATTGGGTGTTTTGTATGAGAGCTACATTCACCCCTTGACGATTTTGGCAGGCTTACCATCTGCAGCAATCGGTGCCTTGATCTTCTTAAGAGTTTTTGATTTGGAGTTAACGATCATTGCGACCATTGGTATTTTGCTCTTGATTGGTCTGGTGAAAAAGAATGCGATTTTGATGATTGACTTTGCCTTGGATGCGCAGCGTCATCAGAATATGTCGCCTCGTGAAGCGATACGCTCTGCTTGCTTATTGAGATTCAGGCCCATCTCCATGACCACCCTCACCGCTGTGGTGGGTGCATTACCGATTGCTTTGGGCTTGGGTGCTGGCGCAGAATTAAGGCAGCCACTGGGTATTGCTGTGGTGGGCGGTTTGATTGTGTCGCAATTTGTGACATTGATCATCACCCCAGTCATTTATCTTTATTTAGATAAATACAGTGGCACCGGTCCGATGGAGATCCCTGCTGAAATGCTGAAGGATTGAGTTTAAGTTTTAGTTTAAGGAAAGTTTATGCGTCAGATCATTCTTGATACGGAAACAACTGGTCTTAACCCGCTCACTGGTGATCGGGTGATTGAGATTGGCTGTCTAGAGATGGTTGATCGACGCTTGACTGGCAACAAGCTCCACCATTACATCAATCCTCAAAGAGATATTGATCCAGGCGCTGTGGCTGTTCACGGTTTAACCGTGGAGTTTTTATCAGATAAGCCAGTGTTTGCAGATGTGGCTGATGAGATCATCAACTTCCTAAAAGATTCTGAAGTGATCATTCATAACGCACCCTTTGACGTGGGCTTTTTAAATGCTGAATTTGGGCTTTTGAAACGCGGTAAGGTTGATGAGTATGTGGCTGGCGTGATTGACACACTCAAGAATGCCCGAGAGATGTTCCCCGGCAAAAGAAATTCTT